>DASXSW010000689.1:0-13576 GCA_036505755.1 Binatia bacterium
TATTTATCAGAACCGGATGCTCAGTACGATAAAAGAAAATTGGGCTTGGGTGGGACAACGTAGCAATTTGAGAGTCGTTGTTCACTTCGGGATTAAGGAAAACGGGGAAATTGTTGGCCTTAAAATCGTCCAGCCGTCCGGAGACC
Organism: Binatia bacterium; assembly: GCA_036505755.1. Lineage (GTDB taxonomy): Bacteria > Desulfobacterota > Binatia > UBA9968 > UBA9968 > DP-20. The sequence continues at coordinate 147 of DASXSW010000689.1, forward strand.
CGTCTTATGACGAGTCGGTCCTCCGGGCGGTGAAAAAATCAAGTCCTTTGGCTGCGCCACCGGAAAGTTATCGAAGGGATTTTGCCGACGTGGAACTAACCTTTCGTCCGCGAGACTTGGGGGCTTAGCGCGATGATGCTTAAACTTTTATTCATGGTCTTTTTCTTTTTCAGCCAACCTTGGTTGGTGGCAAGTGCAGAAATCCCAGTGCAACGTGCCGCCGTAACCGGCGAAATCGTCGGTCAGGGCGGGCAGCGGTTCCCCATCGCTGTCTCGCCGTTGAAAAACTTAGGAACCAATACGGCAGATTCCAATCGATTGTCCACTGGCATCGCCGATGCGATGGTTCACGATCTCGAGCTGTCTGGTTGGTTCAGGGTATTGGACCGTTCGGCGTATATAGAAAACCCGCAGTCGAGCGGCATAACTTTTGACACAATTGATTTCAAAGATTGGGCGACAATCGGCGCCGAAGGGCTGGTAAAAGGCGGCTTTAGCGTCCGGGGAGACGAAGTCACCGTTGAGCTGCGTCTGTTCGATGTTTATCAAAACAAAGAACGGATCGGTAAGCGCTATACGGGTGGAGTGAAGGAGTACCGGCGCATCGCGCACAAATTCGTCGATGAGATCATCAACCAATTCACCGGCATACCCGGCATCTTCAACACGAGGATCGCCTACGTGTCCAACAGCGGCGGGCGCTTCAAGGAAATTTATCTGTCGCATTTAGACGGCAGCGAGAAATTTCAGGTCACGGACAATCACACGATCAATCTCTCACCGGATTGGAGTCCAGACGGCCGTTCCATTCTCTATTCTTCATTCAAAGACCGCAATCAAACTCTATTCCTGTTTGATCTTGACAGTGGAAAAGAGGTCAAGTTCACGCCGCGCGGGGGTGGGAGATATCTCGGCGGCAAATTTTCGCCCGACGGTCAGACGATAGTGGCGACGTTGGAGTCGGGTGGGAATAGCAATCTTTATCTTCTCGATCGTAGCGGCAATGTCATCCGCCGACTGACCGAAAACCCTGGGATCGAAGTCTCGCCATCGTGGTCGCCCGACGGTAAGCAAATTGTATTCGTTTCGGATCGAAGCGGTTCGCCGCAATTGTATATTCTGGATTTGCAAGGCGGCAAGACGCGCAGGCTGACGTACAGCGGCAACTACAACACGTCGCCGGAATGGTCACCCAAAGGCGACCGGGTTGTCTATACCGGTCGAGTTGGTACCCGCTTCGCGGTGTTTACCATCTCAGCGGATGGCGGCGAGCCGCGCAAACTCACATCAGAATCGTCCGATAGCGAGGATCCGACGTGGTCGCCGGACGGCAGGTTCATCGCTTTTTCGTCGAATCGCGCCGGGAAATATCATCTGTACGTGATGCAGGCGAGCGGAGATAACCAGCGTAGATTGACAGGGTCTGGGGGGGATGATACAAAACCAAGTTGGTCCCCTCGGTTAAATTAGCTTCTTCTTATTTCCATGTCAGTCCTGCTGAAGAATTAAATCAAACGCAAGGAGGCAACCATGACGGCCAGCTTTAGAATGGCGTGCTACATTTTCATGGCTGGTATCACTTTGATCGGTGGAGCCTGCGCTCCGTCGGCGACCGGGAAAACGGATAGCGCGGCGGCCGGTGCACGCCCGCCTGGGGCGGGAGATCAACGTGCGGGTGAAGGTCAGAGGGGGAAGACCGGTGAGTCGGATACGGATCAATCTAGCTTGAAACAGTTGCAAGAGGGAAAATCAACGGCAACCGCCGCTTCGAGCCCGTTGAAAGACGTGTTCTTCGAATTTGACCGGTATGATTTGACATCCGACGCTCGCACGACCCTGCGCGCCAACGCGGATTGGCTCAAAAGCAATTCTTCAACACGGGTGGAGATCGAAGGGCACTGCGATGAGCGCGGCACCAATGAATACAATCTGGCGCTGGGCGCCAAACGAGCTCAAGCCGCTCGTGAATTTTTGTCGACACTAGGAATTCCAGCCGACCGGCTTTCGACGATAAGCTACGGTGAGGAGATTCCTGTTTGCAGGGAGCACAGCGAATCTTGTTGGAAGCAGAACCGTCGCGCGCGCTTCGTGATTGTTCAAGGCCGTTCGACTTCATAAATTTGGATTGTGCTGTGAAGCTTTCGACACCCGTCTCTAAGCTATTGACAGGCTTGATGATCGTGAATGCAACCTGGCTATCCACCTGCGTCAACCCGCAGCAGGTTGAGCTACTCGAGAGGGAACAGCGCCGACTGCGCGGCGACATGAATACTCTACATACTGATGTCGACGGTTTCCGCGCCACCCTGGCCGACACACGGGCAAATATTCAGCAGATGCAAAGAGAGCTAAGTGCTATCAAGGAGCGGATCGATGAAACGCGGGTCCAGGTGGGGCGGCAGCTTGGCCAAACCAATCGCGACGGCGATCAACGGGTCAAGAACCTAGAATCGCGGTTGGCGAAGCTCGAAGAGGACGCCAAGGCTCAGGCGGAAGCGCTCAAGAACCGCGAAGAAGAATTAAAGCAGGTACGTGAATCTATGGCACAGGCGCAGCAAAGGCCCTCCAGTGACGGCTTTGCCGATCTCTCTTTGGCGGAGTCGGAGGGCGTCCGGAGGGATTTCGAGAGCGCTTGGCGCTTGTTCGAGAATAAAGATTACAAAACCGCAATTATCCGTTTCAGAGATTTTCTCAAAAAAAATTCCAAGAGCAAGTTGGCTCCGAGCGCACAATATTGGATCGGCGAAAGCCATTTTGCTTTGCGCGAATTCGACAAAGCCATCATTGAATATGACGAGGTGCGGAGGCGCTATCCACAGAGTGAAAAGGTTCCGGCAGCGCTCTTACGGCAGGGTTCCGCCTTTGCCGAACTAGGAGAGAAGCTAAACGCCCGTCTGGTTTTGCAAGAATTGGTTGAAAAGTATCCGCAATCGCCCGAGGCTGCGCGGGCGAAGCAGAGATTAAAATCTCTCGAGTAAAGAGCCGGTTGCCCGCACTCTTTGAATTCGACTTTTCCCACTGTGTAGTCAACTCGCCAGTCTGCGCGGATTCATAAAATTTGGTCGTCGGTCTATGCAGATTTATCGCCACATCGGTGACCCAGGTCTGACGCTGCAGGGATCGGTCATAACACTGGGCAACTTCGATGGAATTCATCTTGGGCACCAAGCTCTCATTGGGGGCACGGTAGCTGAGGCCAAGCAACTGGGAGTCCCAGCCGTGATTCTCACTTTCGAACCGCACCCGCTGAAAGTTCTCGCGCCCGATCGCGCGCCGAAAATGCTCCTAGCTCACAAAGACAAGATGCAGTTGTTGCAAAACTTAGGTGTTGACATCGTGGTGGTGCAGCATTTTGACCTATCGTTCGCCAAAGTCAGTGCCGACGAGTTTGTTCGCGAGCTTCTCCTCGACCGTCTCAAGGCGAAAAAGATTTGGGTGGGCAGTGATCTGCGCTTTGGTCAAGGCAGAAAAGGCAGCGTCGATGATCTTGTGCGGTGGAGCGCCGAATTGGATTTCCAGGTGGCGGTGGTCGAGCCGATTTTGGTCGACGGCGTTAGAGTGAGTAGTTCCCACATACGACAGCTGATCGGCGATGGACGCGTCGACGATGTCGAGCCGATGTTGGGCCGTTATCATTTCATTTCCGGGCGTGTTACCGGTGGTCATCGTCGGGGTAGAGACCTTGGATTTCCTACCGCCAATATTTCCCCGCGTACGGAAGTCCTGCCGCTGGACGGAATCTACGCCACAGTCTTTCACCTCGGCGAAGCAAAATTTCTCAGCGTCAGCAGCGTGGGGCTCAATCCTACTTTCGGCAGAGGGCCTAGAACGATCGAGAGTTTTATATTGAATTTCAAGGACGATATTTACGGTGAAGCCGTCAAGCTTTCGTTCGTTAAAAGAATTCGTGACGAAATGAAGTTTACGTCAGTCGAAGCCCTGATTAAACAAATCCGCGCGGACGTGGAATCTGCGGAGACCATGTTTCGCGACCTAAATTTGTACGCGTAGCTAACATTAGCTTGTTATTTTGATGTCGGGGCAACAATTAGTCATCGATCGGGGTGCGGCCGGGATGCGGCTGGACCAGTATTTGGCCCGTCCTTCGATTGGGAATGCCCGACCATGGCATGGGCTTAGCCGAGCGGCAATCCAAAAATTGATTGCCGAAGGTCATATAACGCTTAATGGCATTCCGGCAAAGGCGAGCATACGTCTTAAACTCAATGATCGCGTGCATATTCAAACATTGCCACCGCACCCATCGAAGCTGATATCCGAAGCGCTACCACTGGAGATTCTCTATGAAGATTCGGATTGCATTGTGATTAACAAAGCTCCGGGAATCGTGGTTCACCCGGCTGCGGGTCGGCTTACCGGAACCCTAGTCAATGCACTTCTGCACCACTGTCCAGATTTGGATGGAATCGGCGGCGAGCGCCGACCCGGAATCGTTCACCGATTAGACAAAGACACGTCCGGTGTCATGATCGTCGCGAAGAATATGATGGCGTTGCAAAAGCTGTTAGCACAGTTCAAAAATCGCACGGTCCAAAAGGAATACGTCGGTCTGGTTTGGGGAAAGATTGAACCCGAGCAAGGGATCATCGACCGCCCGATCGGCCGCCATCGCTCGCATCGGAAACGGATGTCGAGTGTTCACTTTTTACACAAGCATCGAGAAGCAGTTACCGAGTGGCAGGTTGAAGAACAATTTGCGCTCGACGCGGGTGCCGATTCCCGTCGTTGGGTGACGCTGTTGAGACTCCGCCCACGGACGGGGCGCACGCATCAGATTCGGGTACATCTTGCCGATCTAGGATATCCATTGGTGGGGGATAGGGTTTACAGCCACAAACGAAAAAAGGCTACAGCAAAGCCGCCCACCGCGTCGGTGGTTGACGAGTTTCCACGTCAAGCTCTCCACGCCGAGAAATTGCTGATCGATCACGTGCGAACCGACCACCGCATGGAGTTTTGTGCACCTCTTCCGAAAGACCTACAAGATCTGCTTGGTTTTTTGCGGGATGGGAAGAATAGCGCGGGACTTCAGTCAAAAAGAATATCGACGAAGCGGGGTTGACAAGAATGGGGCTTTAAAATAAGATTAGATCAGGTCAAGAATTTCTTTAAGTCAATCCCCGCACGAATAACAAATTCGCTCGACGTTTAATCGTTCAGAACTTGATTCGTTTTTCAAAAGAGAATTTTCCATCTGCGTTATATATCCTGTCGCACTGACATGTCTGTGCCTGAAAGAGCGTCAAGCATACCCTCATTTTCATTGGGCTACCGGGATAACGACGGCGCATTTTTGGGTACGGTAGCAGCGTGATTTGATAGATTTCACCAACAAGCGCGCACGTAATGCTCTAGCCGTGAGACACTGCTCTACGGCGACGAAAGGAGAGTTATAGTTTATGGTTCGTGGTAGAACTCGAGCCGCCGAGCCGGAGGGCGTAGAGGATAACGGGCTGAATCTTAAAGCTCTGAAAGAGAAAAAGATCAGCGATCTGGCGTTGATCGGTAAGAATTTTAATATCGAGGGCGCCGCCAATATGCGCAAGCAAGAGTTGATCTTTGCAATCTTGCAAGCCCAGACGGAGCAAAACGGCCATATCTACGGTGAGGGAGTATTGGAAACACTGCCGGATGGTTTCGGCTTCCTCAGAGCGCCGGACTACAATTACCTTCCGGGACCTGACGACATTTATGTTTCGCCAAGTCAGATTCGCCGTTTCAATTTGCGAACCGGCGATATCATATCAGGTCATATTCGGCCGCCCAAGGAAGGGGAACGCTATTTCGCGCTGCTCAAGGTCGAGACGATCAATTACGAGGATCCGGAAAAGGCCCGCGAAAAAATTCTCTTTGATAACCTCACGCCGCTCTATCCGAATGAACGGGCGCGACTGGAATACCAGCCGGACGACTATACGACCCGCATCGTTGATTTGCTGACTCCCATCGGCAAGGGGCAGCGCGGTCTCATCGTGGCGGCGCCGCGTACCGGCAAGACCATGATGCTGCAACACATCGCTAAGGCGATCGCCCATAACCACCAAGAGGTTATTCTCATTGTGCTCTTAATCGATGAGCGGCCGGAAGAAGTGACCGACATGCAACGCTCGGTGGACGGAGAAGTGATCAGCTCAACGTTTGACGAACCCGCGACCCGGCACGTTCAAGTCGCCGAAATGGTCATCGAAAAAGCGAAGCGTTTGGTGGAGCATGGGAAAGACGTCGTAATTCTGCTCGATAGTATCACGCGGCTGGCGCGCGCTTATAACACCGTCGTGCCCCCCAGCGGAAAAATCCTCTCCGGCGGCGTCGATTCCAACGCATTGCATAAGCCGAAGAAGTTCTTCGGCGCGGCGCGCAATATTGAGGATGGCGGAAGCCTGACCATCATCGCGACGGCGCTGATCGATACCGGCAGCCGGATGGACGAAGTCATTTTTGAAGAGTTTAAGGGTACGGGGAACATGGAAGTGCATCTGGACCGCCGCTTGATGGACAAGCGCGTTTTCCCGGCCATCGACATCAACAAGTCAGGAACCCGCAAAGAAGAGTTGTTGATCGCCAAAGAGGACCTCAACCGCATCTGGATTTTGCGCAAAGTTCTGTCACAACTGAGCGTGGTCGAAGCTATGGAATTCTTGCTTGACAAAATGCATGGAACCAAGACGAACAAAGAGTTTCTCGAGTCCATGAACCAGTAAGCTTACCCGTTTTCCCGCAATCTTGCGTCGTCCTCCGAACTCTGTTAAAAACGCAAGAATATCACAATCTTTAAGCAATTTTTGGATTCGGGGGTGGCAACGTGGCTGTACCCACTGCGCAAACCCCGCGACACTAGTAACATTTCACACCCTTTCCGATCCCTATCGCGGTGCCGTCTACGGTGCGGTGGTGGAAATGACGAAAGGGGAGGTCAAAACTAAAGGAGAAAAGCATGGGTGATATTTCGATGAAACAATTGCTCGAGGCGGGCGTCCACTTCGGACACCAGACGAGCCGCTGGAATCCGAAGATGAAGCCCTATATTTTCGGCGCTCGCAACGGCATTCACATTATCGACTTGCAACAGACCGTGACGATGTTCAAAGACCTGGAGGCGGTGGTGCGAGATTTGGCGGCCTCGGGCGGGCATATTCTTTTCGTCGGGACCAAGAAACAGGCCCAAGAGGCGATCAAAGAGGAAGCCGAGCGCTGCGGCATGTACTACGTGCATAATCGCTGGTTGGGCGGTACGCTCACCAACTTTGCGACCATTCGTCAAAGTATCGAACGCCTGCGCAAGCTTGAAGAAATGGAAAACGATCCGAAGATCGTCGACGCATTGACGAAAAAGGAAATGCTCGGGCTGAAGCGGGAAAAAGCGAAACTTGAGCAATCCCTCGGTGGCATCAAGGCGATGCGCAAGCTGCCGGACGCCATATTCGTGATCGATCCTAAGCAGGAAGAGATCGCTGTCAAGGAAGCCCGCAAGCTCGGTATCCCGGTGATCGCCGTAATCGACAGTAATTGCGATCCCGACATGGTGGACTATAAGGTGCCAGGGAACGACGACGCGATTCGTGCCATTCGTCTCTTCTGCGCGGCCATTGCCGCCGCGATTGTCGATGGCAAAACCATATACGAACAATCTCTGATCAAGGGCAAAGAAGAACACAAACCCGCGGCTGAGGCAGCAATTGGAGCCGCTGAAATTTCCGCTGCGGGAGGGGCCTAAGAGCAATGGACGTAAGTGCCAACGTAGTGAAAGAGCTCCGGGAAAAAACCGGAGCGGGCATGATGGATTGCAAGAAAGCTCTCACCGAGACCGCGGGCGACGTACAGAAAGCGGTTGACTACCTGCGTCAGAAAGGACTGGCTGCGGCGACGAAGAAAGCCGATCGCGTAGCGGCTGACGGAGCCGTCGCGGCGTACGTTCACGCCGGGGGAAAACTGGGCGCGCTCGTGGAGATCAATTGCGAAACAGACTTTGTTGCCCGCACGACGGAGTTTCAAGCCCTGTTAAAAGACATTGCGATGCAGGTAGCGGCAGCGAACCCCCGCTATGTACGGCGTGAAGAAATTCCAGAGGCAGAGTTAGCTAAAGAAAAAACGATTTACCGCCAGCAGGCTCTGGAATCGGGAAAACCAGAAAAGATCGTCGATAAAATCGTCGAGGGCAAAATGGAGCGTTTTTATTCTGAAATCTGCTTGCTCGAACAGTCATTCATCAAAGATCAGGACAAGAAAGTCTCAGAGATTATTAATGACGCAATCGCACGGCTTGGTGAGAACATCCAGATCCGGCGGTTTGCGCGCTATCATCTCGGTGAAGGAGTCACGAAAGATTAGACTTGTGACAGGTCATGGATAACGGCACGCCGAAGTACAAACGCATCATTCTCAAAGTTACCGGCGAAGTTTTCGCCGGGCCTCAGAATTTTGGCATCGACGGCAACACGGTCCGGGCGTTCGCTCAAGAGATCAAAGAAGTTAAGGAATTTGGTTGCGAGCTGGCGCTCGTGATCGGTGGCGGCAACATCTTCCGCGGCGCGATCGCGAGCGAGATCGGGATGGATCGTGCCAGTGCCGACACGATGGGCATGTTGGCGACTGTGATCAACAGCCTCGCGCTGCAAGATGCGTTGGAAAAGCTGGGCGTATCCACTCGTGTGTTATCGGCCATCGAAATGCGTCAGGTGGCGGAACCTTACATCCGGCGGCGCGCCACGCGGCATTTAGAGAAGGGGAGAGTGGTGATCTTCGCAGGCGGGACGGGCAACCCCTATTTTACAACGGACACGACCGCGAGTTTGCGTGCCATGGAGGTCGGTGCGGAAGTTATTCTGAAAGCGACCAAAGTCGATGGCGTGTACGACGCCGACCCAGTCAAGAATGAGAGCGCTCAGAAGTTCGCGGAGCTGAGCTATATCGAAGTCTTGAACCGTGAGCTTAAAGTTATGGATTCTACCGCGATTTCTCTGTGCATGGATAATAATTTGCCGATTATCGTTTTCAATTTGATGGAGAAAGGAAATATCAAGCGAGTCGTTTCCGGTGAGCCGATCGGCACTCTGGTCTGCGGAGGAAAGCGATGAACGAAGCAATTTTCACACACACACAAAAAGAAATGGACGGTTCTGTGGGCGCGCTGCGTAAGGAGCTCACCAAGCTCCGGACCGGACGGGCCTCAACCGCTCTACTCGAACATATCATGGTGGATTATTACGGCGCATCGACGCCGCTGAACCAACTTGCGACGCTGAGCGCGCCGGAACCAAGGCTGCTCGTGATTCAACCGTTCGATCGCAGCGCGATGGCGGAGATCGAGAAAGCCATTCTCAAATCCGATCTCGGCCTGACACCGAACAATGACGGCAAAATCATCCGGATTCCTATTCCTCAGTTGACCGAGGATCGGCGCAAGGAACTGGTCAAGCACGTCAAGAAAATCGCCGAAGAATATCGCGTTTCGGTGCGCAATCACCGGCGCCTCGCCATCGAGCAACTTAAGGAGGCAGAAAAGAAAAAAGAAATAACCGCGGATGACGTCAAGCACGGTCAGGACCGCGTGCAGAAGATCACCGATGAATTCATCGCCCGGATTGACAAGGTCATTAAGGCCAAAGAAGATGAAGTCATGGAAGTCTAACGCCACCGCGATTTCGGACTCGGAGTCGCCAGTCTCCCCAATGACCTGAATGTTCTCAAACGCGTTCCCATCCTTTGATTCTCTCATCTCTGAAATTGAATCGGCCTAGGTAGCAATGGAGCTAGACGGCTTAGATCAAACCCGACTGCCCCGACATGTCGCTATCATCATGGACGGCAATGGTCGTTGGGCGAAGCGACGGGGTAAAAGCCGAATTGAAGGACACCGACGAGGTAAAACGTCGGTGCGTGTCATCGTCGAAATGAGTCGCAGGATCGGCATCCGTTACCTGACGCTATACGCGTTTTCCATGGAAAATTGGTTTCGGCCACACGATGAGGTCGACGCGCTCATGGGGTTATTGGAGCATTATCTGGCAGCCGAGCAGACGAAGATGATGCGCTATAGTATTCGCCTCGTTGCCGTGGGCGATAGATCCCGCTTGCCGCCGAATGTTCGTACGATCTTAGACAAGGTCATCGATTTGACGAGCAAAAATAAGAGGATGACGGTTATCCTCGCGCTTAGTTACAGCGGTCGCGACGAGATCGTGAGAATGGTTCGGGGCTTGGCTCGCGCGGCGCGCGAGGGAAAGTGCGACCCGGAGCAAATCGACGAACGGGCGGTTGCCGCAGAGCTCGACACCAGAGGTGTGCCGGACCCCGATCTCCTGATCCGTACCAGTGGCGAGATGCGTATCAGCAACTTTTACCTGTGGCAGATCGCCTACAGCGAGTTATACGTAACGCCGACGTTATGGCCCGATTTCCGCGAAAAAGAATACCTGCAGGCGCTGCTCGAATACCAGCGTCGTCGCCGGCGATTCGGCCGGACCGACGAACAGCTCGAAGAATTAGTGACGCCGTCGGTGGAGGTCGGTGAACGCCAATCTTAGCTCGCGCTTAGCAACGGCAGCCGTTGGCATCCCGTTGCTGGTCTTGCTGGTCGGCTGGAGCCCGCCGTGGTTGTTCTCCTGCGTTTTTTTTCTTCTCACCGTGGCTGCACTGCGCGAGTACTTCGCAATGGCATTGCCACAACGCTGGCAAGACCAAGTGATGGGCATCTTCTTTGGAATTGCCGTGTCCTGCGCCGTTTTTCTGAACCAAGATGTCGAACCTGGCGCTTGGCTGAGCAGCGTTTTGCTGATCGGGTTTGCGGCTTATCTGTTTACCGCTGGCACAGTGATTGAACGATTGAACCCCCTTCTATTCGCCCTGTTAGGCGGGTTTTACATCGGTTATCTTTTCCCGCAGTGGGTTTTGTTATTTCGCCAACCGCATGGACGAGCATGGGTGTCTTGGGTTTTGTTGGTGATCATGGTTGGTGATACCGTGGCGTACTTCGTCGGCCGGCGCTTTGGCACCACTAAACTGGCACCGGAAATCAGTCCGGGAAAGACCGTCGAAGGCGCATGGAGCTATATTGCGGGCGGCATCCTGGCAGGTCTTGTGGGTGCGACCTTTTTGTTTGAGCAGATTTTTTGGCCCGAAGTCCTGGGCTTGTCATTGGCGATCAGCATCTTAGGGCAGATCGGTGATCTCTTCGAGTCGTGGATTAAAAGGGCCTTCGCTGTCAAGGATTCGGGAAGTCTCCTGCCGGGCCATGGTGGTTTGCTGGACCGGCTCGATAGCCTGATCTTTCCAGCGGTCTTTACGACGACCTATCTGAGGGTATTTCACTCGTGAAAACGATCGCCTTACTTGGTTCCACGGGATCCATTGGCGTGAGTGCCCTCGCTTTGGTGCGCGAGTTTCCCGACCGGTTTCGGGTTCACGGAATGGTGGCCGGACGAAATTTAACGCGCTTAGCGCAGCAGGTGAAAGAGTTTGCTCCCGAGTGCGTGGCGATTCAGCATGAAACGGACGTGCCGCGGCTGCGCCAGCTGCTTGGCCGCAGAAAAGTAGAAATCCTCTGGGGCGAATCAGGCGCGTCGATCGTCGCGACTGCTCCGGAAGTCGACGTGGTGCTCGCGGCCATTGTTGGCGGGGCAGGATTGATCCCCTCTCTTGCGGGCCTTCTCGCGGGCAAAGAGATTGCTTTAGCCAATAAAGAGGCGCTCGTCATGGCCGGTGAAATTTTTGTCGATGCGGCCAAAAAAAAGGGCGTTCGCCTATTGCCCGTCGACAGCGAGCATAGCGCGATCTTTCAATGCTTACAGGGCAACCAGCGCGCCGAAGTCGATAAGATTATTCTCACCGCCTCCGGTGGACCATTCCGGCAAACCCCACTCAGCCGGTTGGCCAAAGTGAGTGTCGAGCAAGCGTTGATGCATCCGAATTGGAAGATGGGGCCGAAAATTACCATTGACTCGGCGACGATGATGAATAAGGGATTGGAAGTGATCGAAGCGCGATGGGAATTCGATATGGATCCGAGCGGGATTGAAGTTGTCATCCATCCGGAAAGCGTAATTCATTCCATGGTGCGGTATCAAGATGGAGCGATTATCGCACAGATGGGCATTGCGGACATGCGCATACCGATAGCCTATGCCTTGTCTTTTCCACATCGGCTTAAAGGCAGCTGGCGCCCTCTGGATCTTACCCGGCATAGCAAGTTAAACTTTCTCCCGGTGGAAAAAAAACGCTTTCCGGGTTTGTCACTCGCATACGATGCCTTGCGCGAAGGGGGCACGATGCCAACCGTGCTTAACGGCGCCAATGAAATAGCCGTGGCGGCATTTTTGGGCCGCAGGATAGGATTTCGTGAAATTCATCGTATAATTGATAAGACGATGCAGCAGCATACCAGCAGGCGCGCACGAGAAGTGGGCGAGATCTTGGAAGTGGATCGTTGGGCGAGAGACCGAGCATCGTCGTTTGTTCACTAGTCATCACCTAAGGAGAAATGGATGGAAAATGTCGTCTATTCAATTGCGGCCGCGGTCATCGGACTGGGCTTATTGATTGTTTTTCACGAGTTCGGTCACTTTTTATTGGCTAAGTTATCCGGGGTCGGAGTTTTGACTTTCTCTATCGGATTCGGCCCCAAGCTCTGGGTGATAAAAAAGGGAGAAACGGAATATGCGTTAAGCGCATTTCCCCTCGGCGGCTATGTCAAAATGGTGGGCGAAGATCCCGACGAGGAAGTGCAACAGGCAGAGATCGAGAAATCCTTCGCGCATAAGAGCTTACTCAAACGGATCGCGATCGTCGTCGCCGGGCCCGGATTCAATCTTTTACTGGCGGTATTTTTGTTCATGGTGGTTTTTACTTTTTATGGCGTGCCCGTGATGTCGACGCAGGTGAGCGGAGTAGAAAAAGGCTCTCCTGCAGAACGAGCGGGTATCGCCAAAGGCGATCGCATCGTCGCCATTGATGGAAACCCGGTGAAGGAATGGGAAGAGCTTTCGAAAACAATCAAAGGGAGCGGTGGCAAAGCTCTCAATTTCCAGATACGCCGTGGCGAGGAAACTAAAAGTATTACGGTGCAACCGACCCAAAAAGAAGGCCGCAACATTTTTGGCGAACGCAAAGACGATTGGATCATCGGTATCGGCAGTCAAGTTTCCATTGAGAAGGGCAACCCTGGTTTAGCCGTCGTCAAAGCGGTCTACCAAACCTACGACTATGCGAAGTTGACGTTGATGGCATTTTACAAAATGCTTTTAGGCGACGTCTCGCCGCGCAATATTGGCGGCCCGATCCTGATCGCCCAAATGGCGGGGCAACAAGCCCAGGAAGGGTTGGGTAGTTTTCTCGCGTTCTTGGCCGTTTTGAGCATCAATCTGGGTGTGCTCAATTTGCTGCCCGTGCCCGTGCTCGATGGCGGCCATTTGCTA
>DASXSW010000690.1:0-3279 GCA_036505755.1 Binatia bacterium
ACGCAAACAGGCTGCTGGGATTGACCGAGACCATGCTTAGGCCGTCGGGCTTGCGTAAGTTGTAGAGTTCGTTCATCGCGATCAAACCGCCGGCTCCTGGTTTATTGACGATATCGATACGCGGTTTACCTGGAATATACCTTTCGAAATGGCGCGCAATGTGCCGGGACGTAATATCGTTTCCGCCACCGGCGGTTGACCCGACGTAGTAGGAAATGATTTTGCCCTCGTAGAAATTTTTCGTTCCCTGGGCGTAGAGCGGCGCAGCGGCGAGCAAAACACTAAAGAACGCAAGCACCCATTTAGAACTCTTTGGCAAAAAACTACCTCTCATCAAAATTCATTCCCTTCCCACCACATTCAACAAAAATCCTCCACGACACGGACTTCCGACTTCTGCTCACTAACAGGAGATTTCCGACTCTGTTCTCGCTCTACTTCACCTCGGTAATCGTCTTATACATATCCATAAGCCGTTTGTCGCGCACCGTTGCCTCGATGTCGCGGTTCATGTCTTCACCACGAATCAAGGTCGTTTCCGCACCCATCTTTTCTGCTTCCTTGATAAACAGTTCGTCCTTGGCCATCGCCGCGTAGGCATCGCGCAATACTTTCACTCGATCGGCCGGCACGCCCGGACCTAAGGCGATGGAGCGCGAGATATTCTGCGCCGCATGCAGCGCGGCGAGCAAGCTTTTCGTCCCTGTCGGTGCGAGCTCTTCGATGCTTGGGAGATCAGGCAAACGCGCGTCGCGTGACTTTCGCGAGGTCACAAGTGGTTTAATATAGCCGCTCTTCAACCATTCCCGCTTGGTCGCGAATAACGAACCGGTGCTCTGTGCCCGGCCATCAAGGGCGCCGCGCTCGATGTCGAGCAAGATCTGAGGCGTTCCCGGATAACCAGGGATCACGTGGAAGTCCAAGCCGAGTATATGGCCGACGATCTTGACCACGACATTGCTGGTATGGTCGAGCGACTGCGCGCCCATTTTTGGCAGCTTGCCTTCTTTGTTGGCTTTGCGGATCGCATCGAAGGTCAAATACGGCGTGTTCGAACGCACGTAAAGCGTCTGGGCGTCGTCGAAAGCTTGTCCAATCCAAATGAATTTTTGCAATTCAAACTTGATCGCGTCATTGCCCGCCGACATGGCGAACAGCGCGCTGGGGTTGATCGCAGCGAAACTCAGGCCGTCGGGCTTGCGCAAATTATAAAGTTCATTGACGGCGATCAGCCCGCCGGCCCCCGGTTTATTGATGATGTCGATGCGCGGTTTTCCAGGGATATGTCTTTCAAAATGGCGTGCTACCAAGCGCGCGATTATGTCGCTGCCGCCACCGGCCGTAGAACCGACGAGGTAGGACATCGTCTTACCCTCGAAGAAACTCTTCCCTGCCTGAGCGTATAGCGACGAAGTTGCTATGAGCCCGCCGAGAAATACTAGGAAGAAGAATTGTGCAAAGGCGATTTTCTTCATCGTCTCTCCCTCTGTCAAAACCCGCGCATCAGCGCCGACTAATATCCCCAACGCGCCTCGGCTTTCTTCAAGCGCTGAAATTCTTCGTCGAGCTCTTTGCGCGAGCGCAATTCTTTAAACGCCTCGTCGACCAAATCCTGCGCGACCACGTCCTTGATTGGCGGGACGTCGTAGTTAAGCTCGCCGAGCTTCTCTTCTTCTTTGAGCATATCTTCGAAACCGCTCGCTCGACCGTCGAGAGGAAACGGCATCGCTTCCAGATCGCGCAGCGAGCGCGGTGCTTGCACCTTGCGCTCCTCCGGGTCCGGACTGGTCAAGCGGATGCGTTTTTCGAGATTGGTGATGTACTCATAGTTCTTCGGCATATCGCGCACGAACCAGTACGAGCGAACTAACCCTCTGAGGAATGCTTTGACCATGTCCGGCCGCTCTTCGAGGATGCGTCCCGTGGAGACGATGACTCTCTCTGGCCGGCCATCGGGATATTGATCGGCCGGCGACACTAACACATTGCAGCCTTCGGCGATCAAATCCTCTGCATACCATGGCGGCACCGGCGCGCATTCGACGCGCCCGGCGCGGATCGCATCTTTGTGCAGCTGAGAATTCACGCCGAGGCGCACCCATTCGACGTCCTTCTCCAGATTCAACCCGGCTTTGACCAGTTGGATCTGGATCGCCCAATGGCGAATGCTGTTGAAGTCGCTGATGCCGACGCGCTTGCCCTTGAGATCCTGCAACGACTTGACATGCGGCGGGCCGACCCACACGTTGGTGTGCTGGTTGCGCCAGCCGGCGATGATGTAAAGATCGGCGCCGCGGGCGCGCTGGTAGAAAATCGTCCGCGACTGCACGTCGAGTGCGATATCCACCGACTTTTCTTTCATCGCTTGCGAGATGCCAAGTTTTTCAAGACCAAACGGCACCATGGAGTCGGTCAGCAGCTCGTAGGCGAGGCTTCCGTCCGCGGTCTTGAGTCCCTCATCGTAGAAGAAATTCATCTCATGCGCGGCCCTCACCGGCACTTGATGCAACATGTGATAACAAGTGGGCGCAATTCTCAGTTTACCGTCGAGCATGCAAACTCTCCCTTCATTGAAAATTGATTAAACTTAATTCGGCCCAATCTTAAAAAACGCCTTTTCAAAACAACCACGCAGCCAGGATCGCGGCCAAAATTACTATGACAATAATTTCGGTGGGGCTCCGTTTCCAACCTTCGATACCAAGTTGAATACGAAATGCCCGCTGCACGGAACCGCCCCCATGCAATACCGAAATATCTTCGTCTGCCTTTTCTCTCAACAATTGCACGGCGCGCGTCACATCCGATCGCTCTACTTGTACTTTGATGCCGCCCAAGCGCAGTCTACCCAGCCCGCCAACCGTTGAGCCCCTTTCGTCAATGAGGGAACATTCGATTCCAGCAGATTCGAGCTTGGCGGTTATCCGCCGCGCAGCTTCGCGGCTACGCACTGTGGCGATCGTGACGTGTCCTATCCTTGATTTTTCAGTTGCCTTAGCCATTACACAGTTACGTAGCTATTTGCCAAAGTAATTCCTATACTCATTTGAACGAATCGCCCACCGTCTGTCTTGCGTCACTTTTTATACAGCGCCCGGACAAATCCGCTGTCATCGATCTTTTTCATTAACGACGGCTCGACGATCAAGCTCGCGTCGGTTTGCTTTGCCTGCGGGTACTGCAACGACAGCATGTCGAGGGCTCCCTTCACGACCTGCACGGACGGGTGAGGCGCATCTTCCAAGGTGCCTCGAGTGCTTTGATACGTCTCTTCGAGGA
>DASXSW010000691.1:0-2490 GCA_036505755.1 Binatia bacterium
TGCCGGTGTAGTTTGCGTCCGCCGCAGCGTACACTTGATACAAACGAAAAATCCCGTCAGCGCACGGCTGCAAATCATCGATGCCCTCCGAATAGGCCCAGCCTTCGGTCTTCGGCTTGTCGGCGAGCGACATGGAAACGACGTTTTCGAGTTTTTTGAGCTTGCGAAAAATAATCGTTCGGTGTGCCCACGGACAGGAGTGGGAAACAAATAAATGGTAGCGGCCAGGCTCCGCCTTGAATCCGGCGCTCCCAGAAGGTCCGGGACTGCCGTTCGCTGTAATCCAGTGGCGGAACTGCGAATCGGCGCGGACAAAACTGCCGCGCGCGTCGGTGGGGATCCGGTCGTCGCTACTCCATTTGCCGTTCATCATATGGCCCATTGGATTTGCTCCTTTTCCCTCGTTAGATGACCTCTATCAGAATCCCGACAAGCGAAAAAGGCACCGTCTCCGCGTCATCGGCGCCTCCGCGATGAAGCATCCAAAAGCTTCCGTCTGCTTCATGCGCATTGACACTGGAATAGCGGTTCTGCGATAAGCTGGGAAATCATATGCGACAACCAGGAGAAACCATGGAGACAGTCGGCTTCATCGGTCTCGGCAACATGGGCGCCCCTGTCGCCGGCCATATTCAGCGCGCGGGCTTTCCAATGCTTGTGTTTGATCTTCGGGAAGAAGCGGCACGTCCATTTCGCGAGCGCGGCGCCAGGGTCGTCGATTCCGCCCGCGATCTAGCACAGCACTGCGACGTCGTCATCACCGCGCTGCCCATGCCCAAAGATGTCGAGCAGGTTGCGTGCGGCCCAAGAGGAATTTTGGAGGGAATAAAACCTGAATCGGTCTACATTGATATCTCGACAAGTCCGCCATCACTGATCCGCCAGCTTGAACCGCTCTTTCGTGCCAAGGGCGCGTTCGTGCTCGACGCTCCCGTGGCCTCCGGCCAGCCGGGAGCCGCGCGCGGTATCCACGAAGTCATGGTCGGCGGCGAGAAAGAAATCTTCGATCGGGTCACACCGATCTTGCGTGCTTTCGGCGATCAGGTGTTGCACGCCGGTCCATTGGGCAGCGGCAGCATCTGCAAGCTCGTCCACCAGATGATGAACTGCACGATTTCTCAAGCGATCGCCGAAGGACTTACGCTCGGCGTCAAGGCCGGCATGGAAACCAAAGCGCTTTGGGAATGCGTTCGCCGCGGCATGGTCGGGCGCATGCATGTGCTGCATGTTCAGGTGCCGCAGACGGTCTTCCGCAATAACTTCGAGACCGATACCTTCCCGCTCAAATTGCTACGTAAAGATGTCGGTCTCGCAACAGAGCTGGGCCGTGAGTTAGATGTTTCTTTGCCGCTGGCGAATATCGCGGAACAAAATCTTATCGCAGCTATGAATCGCGGCTGGGGCGACAAGTCGGCGTACACCGTCACTTTTCTGCTTCAGGAAGAAGCGACAAATGTGGAATTAAGCGCAGACGTCGACCCGGCACAAGCGGCTAAATATATTTCGACGCATCCATCGACGTGACCCCACGCCGCGGCGTTTGCCAGCACGGACAGCTTGAACTGTTTGAACGACTTGAAGGTTTCGTAAGGGACGGAGGTGACCGAGATGGCCAATAACGGTTTTAAAGTTCTCGACAGCGACATGCACATCCTCGAGCCGGCCGATCTCTGGCAGCGCCACATCGACAAGAAGTTTAAACATCTCGCGCCGGTCGGCACCACCGACCACGTGCGGGACCTGCGTTTGGTCGGCCCCAATGGCCGCGCATGGGGCCGACCTGCCGATCCTCCGGCGGGAACGCTTCCGCCGCCGGGCCATATTTTTCACAAGAATCAAAAGCTCTTCAGGACTCACTGCGAGCGCGGCTGGACGGCGGAAGTGCAGCTGGACGCGATGGCAGAGGAAGGGATCGATCTGGCGATTCTCTACCCGAGCCGTGGCTTAAACGTGCTCAGCATTCCTGACTTGGATCGCGAATTCGCCGCCGCGCTCGCGCGCGCCTACAATGACTGGCTCTACGAATTCTGCCAGGCCGACCCGAGCAAGCTCGTCGGCGCCGGCATGATTTCACCTTTCAACATCGACGACGCGATCGCCGAGACGCGTCGCTGCGTCGAGACGTTGGGCTTCCGCGCGATTTTTCTGCGCGCCAACATTGTCAACGGCTATAACTGGCACGAGCCATACTACGAGCCGCTTTGGTCCGCGCTCGAGGATCTCGGCGTACCGCTCGGCTTTCACGAGGCGAACAACTCGGCGGCCCGGCAGGTCGGCGACCAATTCGGGTACGATTTCATGTTGCGCCATACCTTTTCCCATCCCGTCGAACAGATGCTTGCTGTCGGCAGTTTCTGCGGCGGCGGGGTCTTGGATCGCCATCCTAAACTGCGCGTCGCCTTTCTTGAAGGCAATTGCGGCTGGCTGCCGTTTCTTTTATGGCGTCTCGATGAACATTGGGAATTGTACGGCGACCAATGGGCGCCGGAG
>DASXSW010000692.1:0-7151 GCA_036505755.1 Binatia bacterium
GGCTTCGATCTCCAGCACCGGCTGGGCGCTCTCGTCCGAAGCATAATAACCGGTCCATTCCCCGAACGGTCCTTCGAATTTGCGGTTATCATTATTCAGAAATCCTTCGAAAACGATCTCGGCGTTGGCGGGAAAAGGCAGTCCGGTAACTTTTCCACGCACGCATTCCACCGGCTGCCGGCGCATGCCGCCGACGATGTCGTATTCGCACACGCCGTAAGGCTGTTCGGTTCCGGCCATGAAGAAAAACAGCGGGTCGCTGCCGATCACCAGCGCGAGCGGCATTTTCTCGCCGCGCTTGAAGTATTTTTCGCGGTGCATGTAACCGTGCTTGCCGGGGACCATCAGCAAGCTGACGCTCTTCTTGTCCTGGATCATGGCGCGATAGCAGCCGGCGTTAATCCATTTTTCATCCGGATCCATCGTGACCGAATAACAACCCGTGCCGATATAACGACCGCCGTCGTTGACATGCCAGGTCGGCGTCGGGAATTTCAAAATATCGATATCATCGCCCTTGAGAACGTTTTCGAAGACCGGCCCGTCCTCGATAAACACCGGCGGAATATGCTTGGGGTCCTTCTGGTAGTGCGCGAAATAAGCGTCACTCAACTCCTGCTTTGTCAGTCCCTGCGGAAAGCCGAGGGTCATGGCGCGCCGCTTGCCTGCAAAGCAATTAATCAGGATACGAAATCCTTTCGGACACCCCGGCACTTCGTCGAACAGGACCGCGGGTCCATCGTCTGCTGGAACGACGACGTCGCTTGCCAAACCGATTTCTTCCTGCCACGACGCGCCGAGCACGGTTTTCAATTCTCCCAGCTTTTCGGCTTCGCGCATCCATTCGCGAAGGTCGGTGAAAGCGATGTCGGGTTGAATCTTTGAGCTGTCGAACATGGTCACCCCCGGTCCGTGGATCGGTTTTTCCCTTCCATTTCGCCAAGAATAGGGGTTGCTGTCAACTCCAAGGATCATGAGGTAGTGGTAAATCTCTCACTTCGTTGGAGATGACTTCTCAAATTTGAAGATTCGTAACGCACTCCAACACTGTCATCATCCGTAGCGAACGATCTTGTCTCCGAGCTAATGCCGTGCGAGATTAAACCTATGAAGATGGAAAATGATCGCGTTGTGACGCGGCGAGGATTTCTCGCTGCATCGCTAATCGTATGCGACATGCTCCTTTATCGGACGCCGCGCAGTCTAGAGGCCGTTGCGGCAACGGTCGAACTTGAGCCGACGCCGGCTTGCGGAGATGGCGGCGACATTACACCGCCGCAGACGCCAGGGCCTTTTTACAAACCGCGCTCGCCGGAGCGGAAATCGCTGCTCGAACCGGGTATTCAAGGGAGCAGAGTTGTTCTTGAGGGTAACGTCCGTTCGACCCAATGCAAACCGATTCAACGGGCTCTGGTTGATTTTTGGCAGGCCGACAGCAATGGCGCGTACGACAACGCCGGCTATCGGCTTCGTGGCCATCAGTTTGCCGACGCCGCGGGGCGGTATCGCCTTGAAACCGTTGTCCCGGGAGTCTATCCCGGACGCACGCGCCACTTTCACGTAAGGGTTCAAGCGCCGAATCGTCCGGTTCTCACTACGCAGCTCTACTTTCCCGGCGAGCCGGAGAACAAAAGAGACTCCATCTTCAATCCCAAGCTCCTGATCGCGCTGCGCGCCTCAGAGGGCTCCCAGGTGGCCAGCTTCGACTTCGTTTTGGATCTCGGCTAGAGCGCGAAGCGCGCTAGGGCACGAACATCGCGTCGATGACGCCCGCCGCTTCTTTGGGAAAAATGCCCATCTCCGCGCTCTCGCGCAGGTATTTTTTCTCAACGTCCAGGTTCGCTTTGTCCGGCCAGGTAAAATCCGGCGGCAGGAGAAACTGTCGCGTGCGGTTCCAGCCTAATTCCAACTCTTCCGGCTTTTCCAAGCCGAAGAAGCGTTTCGCGTGCTTGCGGAAATGTTCCTCGTCCTGTTGAACCCCCTTGATCATTTCCTGCCAGGCGGCGCGGAATTTCGGGATCAATGGCTGATTCTTGCTTAGCCAGGCGTCCAGAGCGCCGATCCAGCCAAGCATCTTCACCTTCGTGTTGAGAAGCCGATTCATTTCATCTCGGGGAACGACGAGGACTCGATATTTGCCTGTGGTAAGAAGCTTGGAGGTATGCGCTTCCCAAGTATAGCCGGCCTCGACTTCATTTCTTTCCAGCACCGTGCTGATGCCCGCGGCGCCGAGCTTCTTAAGTTGAAAAAATTTCTCGATGTCAACCCCCTGCTTTTTCATGATGTAGTCGAAATTGTTGTATGCGGAGGTCACTTCGGGTGGAACCGCGAAGGGTTTGCCTTTCATGTCGGTCAAGGTCTTGTAGGGCGCGTCCTTGCGCACCAGCACTGAGTTGTGCGGTGTCATATACGGCTGGATGAGGCGAATGAGAATATTGTTGAGATGGGCGCGCACGGTCGACTCGGAAGTGGCCAGGCCAAGGGGTATAGCGGCAATCGCTAGCAGACGCTCCACATCGGCAACGGCCGCCCAGCGCGGTTTCATCACGAAGCCGTGTTTGCGATCCAATCCTTTGTCGATTAGATATTGGCCGCCGAGCCCAAACACGCCATCTTCCGGAAGACCTACCTCGACCGTCGGCAATTCCGCAGCGTAACAAAAATCAATCCCTAACAATGCGCCGATCATTACAATGACCCGGGCCAACTTGCATGAACGGGCTGCGCTCATAGTGACACCTTATCCCTTTCCATAAGTTGGAGCACGGATTGGAGAAGCAGCTTCTTGAACTGAATGAACTGCGCGTCATCGACGTCGCGCCGGCCGGGCGGGAGAGGATTCTCCAAGACCTCGGCAATGCGTGCCGGTCGCGCGCGCAGAATCACGACACGGTCGCCCATGTAGGCCGCCTCCTCGACATCGTGGGTCACCAGCACGGTCGTCTGCTTCAACCGGTCGCAGATCCCGAGCGTTTCTTCTCGTAGTCGACGCGCGGTCAGTTGATCGAGCTTGCTGAACGGCTCGTCCATCAGAAGGACTTCCGGCTCGATCACCAGCCCGCGGGCGAGGCCGACGCGTTGGCGCATGCCGCCGGAAAGATAGAGCGGAAATTGATGGCGAAATTCCGTCAGGCCGATGAGATCGAGATATTTGCCCAAGCGCTGCGGCCACTCGGTTTGAACGACGCGCATACCCTTCAGCGCGAAAGCTAAATTCTGCTCGACGCTTTTCCAGTTAAGGAGCCGAGGGTCCTGAAAGACATAACCGAGGCGGGGCGCTTGGCCTTTGGCGGCGCCGTCATTTGACATCACCTTGATCTGTCCGTAGTCGAGCCTCTCCAGACCTGAGATAGCGTTGAGCAACGTCGATTTGCCGCAGCCCGACGGGCCGAGGAGGCAGGTGATACCGAACTCCTTAGTGTCGAAGGAGACGCCGTCGAGCACCAACATGTCGCTGCCGTCTTCGCGCGGGAAATATTTTACCGCCCCTTCGACGCGGACATAGGCCATATCTATCGCCTCCAAGCGTCGATGCGCGGGCGCCACCGCGTCACCCGGCTTTCCAGCCAGCCGATGATGCCGAACTCGATGACGATCATGACGATCAAAAATGTAATGGCCCAGGCCATCACCTGTTTCATCGAAAAGATATTGAAGCCGCGCACCACCTGATAGCCGACGCCGTTGCTGAAACCAAACATCTCGACGACCACGACGACTTTCCACGCCAAGCCCAAACCGTAGCGGATCGCCGCCAAAATATGCGAAATCAGCTGCGGCAGGATCACATCGACGACCTTGGACCACGCGCTGGCGTGAAACGCCGTGCTCATATCGATCAAATCTTTGTCGATGGATTTCGTTCCCTGCCAAAGACTGATCGCAAGCATGGGTAGGATCGTAATCGCGACTGCGGCGTAGGCGCTGATCTCGTTGAGACCGAAGAACATGATCGCCATAATCGCCCAGACCAGACCCGGCATCGTCAGGCCGAGTATGACCGGCGGCTCGAAAAGGTTCTCCAGAGATTTGATCGTTCCCATCAGAATGCCCAAAGGAATGGCAATCAACATCGCGACGGCGAAACCGACTCCAACTCTTCTCAAGGTTGCGCCCATCTCCGAGAGGAACTGACCCGTGTTGACGATGGCGCCCACTTCCATGAGCGTGTCGATCGGATGGGGAATCAAGCTCGGCGGGAAGAAAAGCGTCATGATCCACCACAAGAAGAGCATCATGACGATCGAGCCGAGGCGCAAGGCCAGCGTCCGCGCTGCCTCCCATGCGGGCCGCGCCTTGCCGGGAGCGGCGAGCGCTTCGCCTTCGCTGCTAAGCGGCAGAGGATCCGCGGCAACGGCCAGCGTTTTTTCCTCGGGGGGCATGACTGAGGTGAATCTATTAATTTCGTTTTTTTGTGTCAATACGAATGAACTGATCGCGCACTTGCGGGCAATTTAAGAATGGAGTACCGGAGTGTCGGATTCGGAGCGGAAAGGACCCGTTTTTAATGCATCGTGTTGTCGTGATTCGCTCTCGACAAGGTATGATGCTCAAGTTGACTGAGATTTTGAAATAAGAAAGAATCAGCTGGAAGAATTTGTCGCTACGCATAGTCACGTGAGACTGATCGCCGGAGGATAGAATCATGATTGTCGATGCTGACGCCCATGTGGTCGAGACCGAGCACACCTGGGACTTTCTCGATGCGTCGGAAAAACAATTCCGGCCGCAACTTTTTCAATGCGCCGACAACCCCAACATGCAATATTGGTTCGTCGAGGGGAAATCCGTCGGCTTTCGTCCTCCTACATTGACCGAGCAGGAGTTGATCGCGCTTTCCAAGCAAACCGGCCGCGAGTTAAAGACCACTCCCGAAACGCGCGAGCTGCGCGACGTCGAGTTGCGCCTAAAGCACATGGACAAACTCGGCATCGATGTACAAATCCTGTTCAACACCATGTGGATCGCTCGCGTGGCCGATAAGGCCGAGGCTGAAATCGCGCTTTGTAAGTCCTGGAATCGTTGGATGGCCGACGTGTGGAAGCAAGGCAACAATCGACTCCGCTGGTCGTGCGTCGTTCCCGCGATGACGATCCGTGAAGCGCTACAGCAAATGCGCTACGCCAAAGAGAACGGCGCCGTGGCGGTGAGTCTCCGTCCCTTCGAAGATGAGAAGCATCTGGTCGATCCTTATTTCTATCCGATTTATGAAGAAGCGAGCCGGCTCGATATGGCCGTAGCGGTTCATATCGCAAACGGCAGTCCGCAGCTTCTCGACCAGTTCAAGCCGCGCTACGACAGAATGGGCGGCTTTGCCCAGTTCCGTATTCCAACTGTGATAACGTGTCTCTCTTTAATGATGAGCGATGTGCCGAAGACTTTTCCCAAACTCCGTTGGAGTTTCGTCGAGGCGTCGGCCCAGTGGGTACCGTGGGTCGTCAAAGAGGCGACGCGCCGCTCCGGCACAAAGGGATTTCCGAAGTTGCCCTTCAAGGAATTCAATATCTACGTTACAACCGAAACCAATGATGATTTTGACTTCGTGCTGCGTTATGCCGGCGAAGACAACGTCGTCATCGGCACCGACTACGGCCATACCGACGCCTCCAGCGAAGTCGATGCGATCGACATCTTTCGCGCCAACGATCTAGTCGCGGACCCGATCAAGAAAAAAATCCTGGACGATAATCCCCGTACGCTGTATGCGCTATAGACTGATTCGACGACCTGGATCGCGGTTGGCCGGATGTCATTATACGTAGGATGCGTCGAGCGAAGCGATACCCATCAACTCGGTTGCCCTAAAGAAAAGAACGCGTCGAACGATGGGTATCGGCGCTACATGCTTTTACCCATCATACACATACAAAATTGCCTTTAACGTACGGGCTCGCCTTCCGTTTGACAGCTGCACCAGCTTAATCAATAGTCAGCCAAGTTATCTATCCGCAAAGGATAGGTTTTAAATGCCCAAAGACCTGCGCAGTTTCATAGCGGAATTGGAATCGAAATCGCCCGAAGACATTGCCCGCGTGAGCAAGGCGATCTCGCCGCGTTACGAGATAACGGCATTGCTCACACAGTTAGAAAAGAGCAAGCGTTTTCCCGTGCTGTTCTGCGAAAACGTCGAGGGCAGCGATGCGCCGGTCGTTATCAACGTGCAGGCGAGCCGCAAACTCATGGCACTGGCGCTCGAATGCAAGCCGGAGGAGTTGGCGGCCAAATTCAGCGAGCGGCAGGGTAAACCGGTTGCGCCGGTGGAGGTCAGCGAAGGGCCCGTGCATGAAGTTGTCAAAACCGGTGATGACGTAGATCTCACCAAAGTTCCGCTGCTCACTCACTACGACGTCAATGCCGCGCCCTATATTACGGCGGGCATCGTCGTCGCCGCCGATCCGGATTCGGGAGTCAGGAACACAAGCTATAATCGCTTGATGATGGCGAGGAAGCGCGAGCTGCGTATCTTCATGGCAGTCGGCCGGCACCTCTGGACGCTGCACAATAAGCTGGAGCGGCGCAATGAACCGTTGCCGATCGCCATCGTCGTGGGAGTGCATCCGCTTTTTTCTCTCGGTGCTCAAGCTTTCACGCCGTCGACGGAAGACGAATACGCGGTTATTGGCGGGATGATGGACGAACCGTTACGTGTGGCGAAGGGTAAGACTATGCCAATCCTCGTTCCTGCCGACGCGGAAATGGTCATCGAAGGAAGAATTCTTCCCAACGTGCGGCGGGAAGAGGGACCCTTCGGCGAGTTCACGGGTCACGCGGTATCCAAAGACGAACGCCAGGTCATCGAGGTCACTGCCATCACCCACCGGAAGAATTATATTTTTCAGGATGTCCATGCCGGTTACACGGAGCATAAGCTCATGGGGGCGGTGCCGCGCGAAGCGGCGCTGATCAAAGCCGTGCGCCAGACTGTGCCGACGGTGAAGAGCGTTTGCATGCCGGTGTCCGGCAACTGTCGCTTTCACGCCTATATTTCAATCGCGAAACGCACGCCGGGACAGGCGAAGAATGCGATCTGCGCCGCTTTCGCTGCCGACATGTTGCTCAAGCATGTCGTGATCGTCGATGAAGACATCGATGTCTACGATGAAGAGCAGGTGCTTTGGGCGGTGTCGAATCGTTTTCAAGCCGATCACGGA
>DASXSW010000693.1:0-5349 GCA_036505755.1 Binatia bacterium
CGGGTTTTTCAATACTCACCAAACAAGAATTGTCGAGTTGGCAGCAAAACACCGCCTGCCGGCGATGTATATAGAGGAGGAATTTGTGCTCGGCGGGGGTCTCATGAGCTACGCGACAAGCATTCCCGAGCTGTATCGTCGTGCTGCCACTTACGTTGACAAAATTCTTAAGGGAGCCAAGCCCGCCGATCTCCCAGTGGAGCAGCCGAAGAAGTTCGAGTTCATCATCAATCTGAAGGCGGCCAAGCAGATTGGCCTGACGATTCCGCCGAATGTGTTGGTGCGAGCGGATAAGGTGATTCGGTGACGAAAGAAAGCCAGTGGGCGGCGCTAGGATTGAATTGAATTCTCCATCGAGCCAATCTCGCGAGATTTGCTTGACGCGTCGTTCAGTTCAATCTCAGGCCGAATTTAGCCCGATTATTCCTCGACAAATCCGGTTTCACTTCTGCCGTAAATATTACTGCCGTAAATATTACTTTTCTCAGCTTCCGTGTTCGTGATAAGTCTCCTCACGAACGAGGCGCGCAATGACCAAAGCTGGTTGGTCATCAATCTTGGTTGCAACGTTAGTGCTTGTTTTTGGCGTCGCTGCCGGGGCGCAGCAGCCAACGAAAGTCCCTCGCATAGGTTTCCTGGATGCAAGCACTGCTTCTGGCAGCGCGGGCCTCTTGGAGGCGTTCCGGCAAGAGTTGAGCAAGCTTGGCTGGGTTGAGGGAAAGAATATCACGATCGAGTATCGATTTGCGGAGCAAAAGCCTGAGCGTCTACCCGAGCTTGCGGCGGACTTGGTTCGTTTAAAGGTGGATCTGATCGTGATCTCATCGACCGCTCCCGCATTGGCGGCGAAGAAAGCGACTATTACTATACCGATCGTGATGGTGAGCGCTGCGGATCCCGTGGCTGCGGGATTGATTGCCAGTCTGGCGCGGCCGGGAGGGAACATTACGGGGCTCTCCAGTTTATCGACCCAGTTAAACACGAAAAGGCTAGAGGTGCTCAAGGATGCAGTACCCAAGCTCACCCGAGTTGGACTTCTCCGAATGGCAGTTGGCGGCATACCAGATGAACTCCAATTGAAAGAGCTCCGGCCTGCGGCTCTGGCATTGAAGCTAAATTTGGAGGAGATCGAGGCTCAAGCCGACGCCAAAGGTTTAGAGAGCGCCTTTCAAACCGCAAGGCAGAAACAGGTCAACGCGATTATGACGACTGCCACTCGGCCTTTTTTCGCGGAAAGAAAACGAATCGTCGAGCTTGCCGGTAAATATCGGTTACCTGCTATTTACTTCCAGAAGGAGTTTGTTGATGAAGGCGGCCTTATGTCCTATGGGGTGGACAACGAGGATCTGTACCGCAGCGCCGCCCACTATGTAGACAAGATCCTCAAAGGCACAAAGCCCGCCGACCTTCCAGTGGAGCAACCGACGAAGTTTGAGTTCGTGATCAATCTCAAGGCAGCGAAGCAGATCGGTTTGACGATTCCGCCGGAGGTACTGGCGCGGGCGAGTAGGCTGATCAAGTAACCTCGCGGGCGAGGCTAGGATTGAACTGATTTCTCCATCTAACAAACCCTATGGAATTTGTCCGTTGCGTCGTTCAGTTCAATCCTACAGCGGAATCAACCTTTTTTCCCTCGAAGACTCTCGTTTTTATGATCCCGTAAATAGCACTTTTCTAGGCGGCTCTGTCCGTGTTAAATAACGCCCTCACGAACGAGGTGCGAATTGAAGAAAGTTGATTGGTTCTCAATCTTGGTTGCAGCGGTACTGCTTACTTTTGCAGTTACAACCCACGCGCAGCAGACAGGGAAAGTCGCCCGCATCGGTTTCCTCGATCCAACCAATGCTTCCGGTATGGCGGTCAGGGTGGATGCATTCCGGCAAGAATTGAGTAAGCTTGGCTGGATTGAGGGGAAAAATATCGCTTTCGAGTACAGGTTTGCCGAGCAAAAACCTGAGCGCGTGGCCGAGCTGGCGGCAGAGTTGGTTCGTCTCAAGGTTGATTTGATCGTGACTACAGGGGTACCGCCGGCATTGGAAGCCAAGAAAGCGACCACTACCATCCCCATCGTGATAACAAGCGTTACCGACCCCGTGGCTTTAGGTTTGGTTGACAGTCTGGCGCGTCCGGGAGGCAATGTCACAGGGTTAACGACTTTAGCAACCGAGCTTAACACCAAAAGGCTCGAGATACTCAAGGACGCGGTTCCCAAGCTCGCCAGAGTTGGACTTCTGCGGTCGTCGTCATACAACCCGGGACAAGAACTACAACTCGAGGAGCTCAGGGTTGCGGCTTCGGCGCTAAAAGTAAAGTTGGAGGAGATCAAGACTCAATTCGACGCCCAAGGTCTAGAGAACGCCTTTAAAACCGCCAAGCAGAAACAGGTGGGTGCAATCATGACGACCTCCATTCGCGTCTTTTTCGCCGAAAGAAAACCCATCGTCGCGCTAGCCGGCAAATACCGGTTGCCGGCTATTTACAACGGGAAGGATTACGTCGATGAGGGCGGTCTCATGTCCTATGGGCCGGACAACGACGACCAATACCGTAAGGCCGCCCATTACGTTGACAAGATTCTCAAGGGAACGAAGCCGGCCGATTTGCCGGTGCAGCAGGAAACGAAGTTTGAATTTGTCATTAATCTAAAAGCCGGGAAACAAATCGATCTGACAATTCCGCCCCGCGTGCTCGAGCGGGCGAACCAAGTGATCAGGTGACTAAAGGAAGCGAAGCGGCCATGCTAGGATTGAATTGAATTCTCCTTCTAACAAATCCTGTCAGTTTTCACTGACGCGTCAGTTGAATCATCATTGCCGGAACAGTGAAAAAAATCACGGGTGATTCCCTGACTGTCATTCCGAACGGATGTGAGGAATCTTTCTGACCCGAGAAAGCTTCTCCCTTCGGTCGAAATGACAGACTGCGGTCCAAAAGCTAACATCTTACTAGCACTTGATTTTCACCAGTTTTGATGTTTATTGACTTCATGAATCTACTCGACCTTACGATTAACCAACTCAAACGGGCCGCTGCGATTAAAGAACAAATCGCGGCTTTGACCAAAGAGCTGCGCGCTATCCTCGGTGCGTCAGGCAACGCTGGAGCCACGTTAAAGAGAAAGCGGACCATGAGCGCTTCTGTGAAAAAGAAAATTGCCGCTGCTCAAAAAGCAAGATGGGCGACCCTTCGTGGAGCTAAACCAGCGACGCGTTCAGTCAAACCCGTTGCCAAGCCTAAGAAAAAGACAATGAGCCCGGCAGCCAGAGCGAAGCTATCGGCCAAGTTAAAGGCTTACTGGGCTGCAAAGAAAGCGCGTAGGAAATAATACTGGGCAATTTCTGGTTCAGCTAATTCGCCAAGTCCCGCGTGGGGAGTGGCGGCTTTTTATGTGAAGATTTTGACTTTGATGTCCGGCTCCCGCTCTTGTTCATAAACCCCAGTTGCACGTTCAAGTAGATTCCATCTCACATTATGGTTTTACATCGGGGTGCCGTTTGCTTTCAGCGAATAGCGAAGAGGCTGAGATTGGATTGATTCTTCTCCGCTCCAATTTCTAAGAAGTTGTTCCGCTCCCGAAACGCGATTCCAACCCATGTGGCTGTGGAAATAGCACACTGCGCTACCGCCATTCTTGCGGTCGCGATTGGAATAAGTCAGATTTTTTTTATTCCATTAAGATATTCGGTGAAGATTTGCTCTCGCGTCGCCAGACGCGCTATTCTCAAAGATTGGCTTAGAACAGCGATCAGCGTCACGGAAAAATTTGTCATTCAATGAGCAAGCAAGCTTCATCTGCGCCGGTGGTCGAGGCGAGAGGGATCTCGAAAAAATTCGGCGATCGGTTTGCCGTCGATGATCTGGATTTGGATGTTCCGGCGCAAGTCTGTTTTGGGCTTCTGGGACCCAATGGCGCCGGAAAAACCACGACCCTGCGCATGATATACGGCGTTACCCGGGCCACAAGCGGTACGATTCGCGTGTTCGGCATGGATATCGGCCGTCATGTGCGGGCCGTTCGCTCCCGGCTCGGCGTAACCTTGCAGCAAAATGCTTTGATCGAAGCGTTGTCACCGAAAGAAAATCTTTTGGTTTTTGGCCGGTATCATTTGCTTCGCGAGCCGGAGCTTTCGCGCCGGACGGAAGAATTGATCGACTTTCTTGAGCTGCGCTCTCATGCCCATGTTCCTGTGCGGCAGCTTTCCGGCGGATTCCAACGGCGTCTGGCCATTGCGCTTTCATTGGTCAATGGTCCCGAGCTTTTGATCCTCGACGAACCCACCACCGGACTCGATCCTGCGGTGCGATTGGCCTTGTGGTCGCGCGTCAGAGAACTGCGCGCGGAGGGGACGACCGTGCTCATCACGACCCACTACATGGACGAGGCGCAACGTCTTTGCGATCAAGTCGCCATCGTTTCGGCGGGCAAGGTGATTGCCACGGGGGCGCCGGCGGAACTCATTACGACGCGACTGGCGCCGGAAACAGTGGAATTTGATTGCACTCCGAACGAAGAAGCGGCGCTGCTCGACGGCGTTGAATCCGGCCGGCGCTTGCGCGTCGGCAGGCGGCTGATGCTTTACCTCGAGGACAGCACCGATCTTATCGACCAAATTCGCCGCCACGATGAGGGGGATCGCCGCTCAATCATCGTCCGACCCACCAATCTCGAAGATGTCTATCTCTCTCTTACCGGAACCAGCCTGGAGGCCAATCCGTGAGTCTTTCGCTTCCCTATGCGCTGGCCGTCTGGCGGCGGAATGCCGTCATGTACAAGAGAACCTGGAAGTGGAATATTCTGCCCAACTTTTTCGAGCCGGTTCTCTATCTCTTTTCCATCGGCATAGGCGTCGGCGCTTATATTTCAGAGATCGGTGGCACGAGCTATGTCGCATTTCTCGCTCCCGGGCTCATATGCGTGGCGGCGATGAACGGGGCCAGCTTCGAGGTGACGTATAACATCTACGTCCGGCTTGTTTTTGAAAAAGCCTATGATGCCATGCTGACAACTCCCATCGAGCCGGACGATGTCCTGGCCGGTGAAGTGTTGTGGGCGGTCACTCGTGCCGGCGTCTACGGCGGGTGTTTCTTCATCGTCTTGTTGCTTTTCGGGCTGGCGCCTTTGCCGTCGTCGCTCTGGGTGATTTTTGTGATTCCTATCACGGGACTTCTCTTCGCCGCGATCGGCATGGTTTTCTCGTTGCGAATCCCAAACATCGACATGTTCAGTTTTTATTTCACGCTTTTTCTCACCCCGTTGTTTCTATTTTCCGATGTGTTCTTCCCTCTGAAGGAACGGCTGGCAGGGCCATGGCTCTGGGTCGCCGAGGCGCTCCCCCTGCTGCACCCTGT
>DASXSW010000694.1:0-14091 GCA_036505755.1 Binatia bacterium
CCGATCACGGCGCCGATGAGCGCGGCGGGGAGCGCGCTTAGCCAAGCAAAACCCGCAGGCACTCGCCAACCATAAAGCCCGGGAACTCGGCGGGCCTTTGACCAAAAAAGGATCCCCGCCGTCATCGTGAGAGCCACGGCAGACAAAAGCACTGTGTCTCCCGCGATAAACCCACGATCGCGGAGCAGGTTGCCGACAAAAATCAGCGCTACTGCAGGCGACAACGCCGCGACAGCGAGTAAAAGTGCTCGAGGAATGGCGGAGACCACGTCAAATAGGTTCGGTGCCCAAAAAGCTTCCCGCACCGCTTCGATGATCTGCGTAGGCGAAAGATTCGTTCCAGTCTTGCGCGGGGAAGCACCGTTTTCTGTTGAGCCACCCCAGCGGTTTTCGGAGCCACTTTTCACCGCCGGGTCCAAAAGGTTCAGACGTTCATACGCTCGCTCGAGCGATGCCGGAAGGCTTCCATCTAACTGACGCAATCTATAGGTCGAGGGATCATCTTGAAATATCAATATTCCCAACCGCTGCCCGTAAACCTTTTGAAGCTGCCGCTGAACCTCATCTATGCTGGCGTCCGAACGGCAGGCGACCGCGACAGACACGTTGGCAATCTGGGCTTGTGCCAGCTCCTCAACTTCATGAAAACCGTCAAAATCCTCCGGCGCGTAAATCAGTTCGTCGACGGCACGCAGTCGGTCGGCGATATATTCCAACAGATCGGTTTCCGACCACCGTCCATAGTTTTTGAGGACGATTTCCTGCTGCTCTAACTGCTTCAACATTGCAGAGGTGGAATGGAGCACATCCGGCGGAAGCGCGGCTAAATCTCGAGCCTCAAGGCCGTGGCTATCGATAACACCTTCGAGACGCAAAAGCGGCATGATCTTGGCACAAGTTTTAGAGCGATCGTTGAGACGGCTGTGGTTAAGAACTACCCACACGGCAAGAAGAGTGTCCAGATCGGCATCGTTTGCCAACACAACCCAGTCGCGATTGCGCAGTTCGAGACCCTTGCGAATCAATACCATGGCCTGTTCGCAGGTGGCCAAGGATCGAATACATCCTTCGTGATGATCTAGGTTGTAAAGTTGCTTCTGAACATCGACGAACGGATCGCCTTGTGCCGCACCGTCGAGAAAAATCGTTCCAGCCGGGTATTTGCGTGCCTGCTTGGCAGGTATCGCTAGTCCGCGCTCCGCGCGAACCATGATCGTGGGCGCTTCAACGCACGTGAGGACCCGTCTCGCGCCGTCGTTTCTGATGCTATAGCGATTCGGCACCGCTGAAACCTTGGCGAGATCCAAGTCCTTGGCGAAAACCGATTCGGCTTTGCCGTTACCCCGCTCCCCATTGTTATGACTCGTTCCATCGCCCTTTACCTTGTCTGCTGGTGATCCATGCTGTAGAGAACGAATTCCTAGCTCCCAGCCATCGTTACTCGTGAACGAAAGCCGCTCGCGTCTCGTGAAGTCATCAGCAATCTCGTTCGTCGAAGTATTGGCTAGCCGCTCGCGCTGCAGAAGCAGTATGCGAGCGTCCTCGATAGACTGACACGAGAGCAAAGTGTCGCGAATGTAGTGGTCGGAATCATCAGATCGTCCTTTTGCCGGTGAAAACATCGCGTTTAGCTTGTGAATATAATCACTGTAACCTCCAGCCCTCATTGGATTGTATTCCCAAACAGTTTGCCATGGGACTAAGCCACCTAAAGTTAGGCGTACGATCTCGACAGAGGGCGCTGGCATCCCCGCGATTAATACAAGCGCTTGCTCACCGCTGGCAAATTTTATCTGATAGTAGCGTTGGCGTTCTGTGACATGACGAAGGACCCGCATGGCGGGACCAATTCCTGTGGCCGTTCCGATAGTCATCTTCGCTTCTCCGGTTTGGTTGAGCGGATCAAGACAGTTAACCAACTCCCCTTAGGTCCTCAACACTAAAAACCGCTCTGCTGGATTCGGTATGGCTGTCACCGAACATCTCCCAGCAATGCTTATGCCTCGAACGGCTGCCTCTGACAGGACTGAGCTAAAATGCCCACAAGACCATCAATACAGGGCAAGAGCTGACAGCAGTCCAGCAATAAGAGGACGGATTCGTGTAAAATCGTCCGAAAATGCGCTTCCGCTGATCTCAACCTTAGGCCGTGTCATAGCATTTCCAGTCACTGAAGAAGCGAGTATCGCGGAAGTCTCAACTTCTCCTTGACCTCGCGGCAAGTGGATCGCTCGCCGTTAAACGGCGCCACACAGGTAAGCAGCCCATCAGGATTGTCTATAGGTTCGTGCGGATGACGGCGGCGGCTCGATAACGTTACTGGCGTTTGAACTTCGCCAAAGCTTATCCAGAAAACAACTTGTAAATTTGTCGAGATCTTAGTATGTGGGGTTTCACGCTTTGCCGTATTTTAACCGACTAAGCTTAACAGGAGACGCTATGAAAAAGATTTATCTGGCGGCTTTTCTTCTGTTCGCTGCGCTCACGGTAATCTTCGGTTGGCCCGTTCCCGCACGCTCGCAGTTCACATGGCCTCCGGTATGCCAGCAAGGTTCGCTGCCGAGTCATGATCCGAAATATCCAGCGGATCAGTTGATTGTCATTTGCATTCCACCCAATTGGAATGGTCGATTAATCATTTATGCGCACGGTTTCGTCCCTGCGCAGGCGCCGCTGGAATTGCCCAGCGATGAACTTACTCTGGCCGATGGGACATTTGTGCCCAACCTGTTTTTGTCGCGGAACTACGCCTTTGCCACCAGCAGTTTTCACAAGAATGGTGCGGCGATTGAACAGGGAGCCGAAGATTTAAACCAGCTACTCCAATATTTCAAAACCACCGTGCCACCGCAGTCGTTAAAGAAGGTATTCATCGCGGGCGCCTCGGAAGGCGGCCAGATCGCGCTCCTGCTGCTCGAGCGTTATCCGGGCAAATACGATGCTGGTCTGGCGCTATGCGCGCCGGTCGGCGGATCATCCGATCTGATCAAATATACGTACGACTTCCGAGTGGTATTTGATTATTTTTTTCCAGCTGTGTTTACGTTCCCGCCAAATCAGCCCGGGGAGAAGCCATTCGGTGCTGTTGACGTCCCAGAGAATGCCTTCCTATTTTGGGAATTTGTCTACGTACCGCGCATTATCGCGGCGCTACAGACCGACCTGCTAGCAACTGCCCAACTCTTCAATGTTACCAAGGCCGCTATAGACATGGCGGACCCAAGTTCTATCGTCACGACCGCTCTGAACCTCTCGTTTTATAGTATATTTGGCACCAACGATCAGATCGCCACAGCAGGCGGGATACCCTACGACAACAGATCAACGACCTACGTGGGGTCGACGAACGATGCGGCGTTGAATTCTGGAGTAGAACGGATCGAGGCTGATGGGCGGGCG
Source organism: Binatia bacterium (assembly GCA_036505755.1). Classification (GTDB taxonomy): domain Bacteria; phylum Desulfobacterota; class Binatia; order UBA9968; family UBA9968; genus DP-20. The sequence continues at coordinate 3,400 of DASXSW010000694.1, forward strand.
CGGGCTTACGCGCGGCGGTTCTATCAACCTAATGGAAATTTGCACGGGCCGCTGGTGACGCTCCACACCACGCTCGATGAAGTGGTGCCCTTTCAAAACGAGGTCAACTACAGCAACCTGGTCGCCCAAAAAGGTAAAAGCGCGTTCCTAAGCATCCTGCCGGTGCCGCGGTATGGGCACTGCAACTTTACTTCACAAGAGGTTGTTCAGGCGTTCACACTGATGGTGCAGCAGGCCGAGGCACAACTGGCTAATTAACGTTTAGTAAAGAACGGAGGGGATGTAACAGCCATCAGGTTCCTGATATTGGCCCATCGTCATCATTGTCATCGGCATGACGGCCCGTAAACCCTCGCTCAAACACCAGCCGAAGAAGCTTGCTTGCCGCACCGGCAATAGGAAAGACAACGGCTCTGCATTCATTGCTGCAGCACCCAGTAATAGCACTTTCATGTCTTCGTCCGCTTCGGCCACAGCGTGATTCCGCGAAAATCTAGTAACGGCCGTGGCATATGCCACAATACGACCTTCACGCAAGGCAACAAGAGGCGACAAACTCTGCAACGCCTCCTTCAGTTCGTTGAGGCGTTCAAATCCGTGGACTCTCCTACATAGCTCCGCACACTCGTCGAGATCTTCGCTCTTGAGGGGTCGAACCTCTGCGCCAAGGAGAGGCTTACCCGCAGGTTTGCCTCGCATAAGCAGGAGCGGCTCCTTTATCTCAAATCCGACGGAAGCGTAAAGAGACATCGATAGCATGTTGAAGGAATCCTGAACGAGACGCACGCCGGCTGCATCGTGGGCCCGTTCAAGGACCGCTTCCATCAGGCGGCGCCCGGTGCCGCGTACCTGAACCTGCGGGTCAACAGTAATCGGTCCCAGACCTCGGATAGGATCGCGCTCGTCAAGGAAGTTGGAGCCGATAATTTGACCTTCACTCTCGGCGACCACGCCAAAGATCGAGGGATGGCCGATGCAGGAAGTCGCGCGCTGAATGGCCACTTCCACGTTAGGGTAATGCGGTGGAAATCCATGACGGTCAGCGATGTCTTTGAACGCGTCGTAGATAATGCGTCCACAAGCCTCCGCGTCAGCAGGGACTGTGGGGCGGATTGCTACGTTCATCTTGAAACCTCTGAATTTCGATATGGCCTATGTCCCGACTAGGCTCAAGCCTATTTCGTCCGGCACAACTTTTTCAACCGGATCGTCACCGCATCGCACTACACATCGTTCTGACGAGCAAAAAACTGGATTCCCCTTCCAAGCGGCCAGAAATGGTCACTGCGCATCCCTGTTCACTGGCTGCTTGATTTCACACCCTGTTTCGGAGGTTAGCGCGCACAAGCGCGCGAACCTTTTTTGCCTCTCATGGATATAAGCATTTCACACCACTGTTTGATACCGATGTTAGCCTGAAGGTTAAAGTGAATAAAAACGCCTCAATCCTCCCAAAAATGTAAGAAGCTCATTTGCCCTCTTAAATAATTACGATTCGCCCCTCGTTTGATGTATTGCCACGCGAGAAAACTGGGACATCGCACCCGGAATCGTTTAAACTATTTCCATTGTCGTTGATAATATTCGGACGTCACTGCCATCAATAAGTTAGCCATGAAGACTGTTCGAGGTGCCCGATCGTGAGGCCAACCGCTGCTAACATTGACAAAGAGTCTGTGAGCTGGAGCTTGTCTTGGCATCCAAAGGGTCGTTGCGACAGTTTCACAAGAGAGGCGATCCTGTTGTACGCGCCGTCAACTTCCGGCGTGTATGGGCTCTTCAACTTCGATTGCCAACTTTTCATCGGCGAATCGGTCAATATTCAGGAGGCCTTGCTACGCCACGAAAGCGAAACCGATTTTCAATCTCGGCACTTACGGCCGACGGGTTTTACGTTTGAACCTGCCGCAGAGGAATTACGCAAGGCCAAGGCGGCTGAGCTGATCGCAAGATTCCACCCGGTGCTACAAACCGAAGCGGCATTGACCGAAACCTGGTCGCCGACAAACGGCCCGATGGTCAGCGAAACGGACCAGGATGATCAGGAGTTAGAAACTTACGCCGATCATCGGGAATTCCCTGTGCACGAGCGTGAAGAGCGCCCGAAAGTTCGCCGGCGTTTCCAGTTAAAGCGCACGCAGGCCGTCACGTTGGCGGCGATGTTTGTCTCGAGCGCGCTGGTCATTTTTTACCTTGGCATGCCCGCCGATTATGCTATTCAAAAGCGAGCGAATGGCGCAAACCCCACCTCGGGTCAAGCTGAGATCGGTTTGAGACCGCAGAGTGTGTCTTCTATCGACAAGGCTGGCGGGCTTGTGAATCAAAGGCCCGAAACAAGACCAGCAAAGCCGGACGTTCAGGCCTCTGCCTCGACCCCGAATGACACGGCGCGGTTCGCCGCGAAGAGCACTTCGGCCGTGGATCGGGCAGGCGTTCAAGCGAAGACAAGTCCGGTCGCCCACTCCGCGGAAAGCGCCAACTTGAGCAAAAATTGGTCGGTGCAGATTTCCGCGGCGCCCGTGAAAGATATTGCCGATACTTTGATACAGCAGTTAAAAGCCAAAGGTTACGATGGCTACATCGTCCAGGCCGAGGTGAAAGGACAAACTTATTATCGCGTGCGGGTCGGACACTTCGACACGCGTCAAGAGGCGGAATCATTGCGCCAGTCGTTGGCGGGTCAAGAGGGCTATCGGGACGCGTATCTCACCGGTGATTAAGCCATTACGGGAAGTTAATTCGGGTCTACTACCTGTTTCTGCTCGTCCGATTATTGGAAGCCGGGTCAGCTTGTCTCGACCAGGACGATTTATCATCACAGCAAGTTTACCTTCTTTTGTTGGGGTCTACTTCGTTTTAGGTTTGAACTAAACGAACGACGCTTCGGGCGAGTCTCCCGTCCCGACGGCTTGACGCCGGAGGATACAATCAAAGAGAATATACCGCTCAAAAGGAGCCCTAAGGCTGCACGCAAAGACGAAGATGATGACTCCGATAGCGGTGCTTTTCTTGCTCTTGTTATTCACACCTGCAAATTCGTTCGCCGACGGCTGGATACTCATCACTCCGGATTTCACGATCACCGAGACGGAAATCCTTCCCACCAAAAAGTGGGTGATGCTCGAGTCATTCGCAACGGTCTTGCAATGTAACGATCACCGATCGTCCTTGATAAGGCAAATCGATAAAGAACGAGGTGAGATTAGAGATAAAAAAGATCACGGCCGAGCGATAGAAACCGACCGAGAACTCAGACTGCTGTGGTTCATGTACACCACCTCCAAGTGCGTTTCGTCTCGTTAAGCCGACATAGATTTTCAAAACTCATTCTCTTTAATAAAGAAGTAACTCTTGCTCAGTAGAGAGCGCATCGTCCCTCTTGACACTCAGAGCAATTTGCATTGAAGTGCACTAGCTCAATTTCAAGCGATGCACGAAGTTCATCGCTTTTTTGGAGGGATGGAAACAAAGTGGATCATTGGAAACATTCCTGGCCGGGACTCGGCGCGCTATGCCCCTTTTGCTCCCATTCTAAATGTCACGAGTGTGTCGAAGTGTCGTCGAGCATTCTTGCCTGCTGTAAGTGCAGAGCAAGAGCGATCAAGCGGCTCGCACACCTGAATGAGAACAACGAGCGGCCGGCAAAATGTGATAATTGAGGTGGGAGTCCCCTTCGTTACGATTAATTACCTAGCCAATTGCCTAATGGTCATCACATTACTGTCATATCTATCTGCCACTCTATGCGGTATCGCAAAAACTCGAATGACAGTATGGAGCTGGAAATTCTCGATTTCGCCTTTATGCGTTCGGCAGGTGGATTGCTTTCTCTTCCCAGTTCCGTTCGGAAATAGTCGTGACCACGCACGTTGCTAAATCATACGCCCAATCACTTAGAGTCATCGGGCAGGCACTAGAGACCCTCCGAATTAACGCTTTCGCGTTAGAAAAAAAGGGTAACAAGTATGTCGTTCACGACTGGGAACCAAGCTTTCTCAAAAGCCTTGCTGACGAGGTTTGGGGAACGGGTGATTTCGGTAGCATGCCTTTACCGACGCAAAAGTCCGGCAATGTTCTGATCTATACTAATTCCGACGCTGAACGCCTGGAAACTCAAGGCCGCTTGAGACGCGGCTCAAAGGGGAATCCGGCCACTTATACGATTTCTTCAGGCTTGCGTTCGGTGGGTGACTATTTGGATAAAAAGAGAGCCGTGGCTTTTGATATCTGGTGGTCTATTGAATCGGTAAGAGTTAGATTCGAAACGGCTGCCGGTGGTCCTAAGCAAACAAATTTTACATTGCACAATCTACAAGACCTCGCCGTGGGTATGTACCTGAAAAGATCCAACCGATAACTTACCCACCAAACCCAGCCCAGATAACGCGCGGTGAGCCGCCCTGTCGGTCTCAACCCAATGGTTAGGACCTTATTACGGGTAATTGGACTTATTCCTTTTTCTACTCCGGCGGACTTTGCAACCTTAAACACACATGATTCGTTGCGCAACGAAACTGCTCAATGCGATCCGAACTGCATCCTCGGTTGTCTTACGTTGTTTCTCAGCTCCTGGCTATGATCTGCTCCGCTAAATAAGCCGCATCTTCCGCAGGCCCAGCGCGAAGGAGAAAAGCTGACTTCCGTTTGTAGAGCCAGCGCAATCCTAGAAAATAGATCCCGGGTAACTCAGTCACGCCACGCCGATGCACCGGCTCGCCGCCGTCGTCAAAAATAGGCAGCTTGATCCAGTCGAAGTCGCAGCGGAATCCGCTCGCCCAGACAATGGCACTGACGCCGGCATCCGTGAGGTTTAGGTGCAAAACTGGACTCGATACTTCCTTTGGGATGTTTGGACTTACTTCTGACGTTTGCACCTCCGGCGCTTCCAACCCAGCCTTTGCGACGTAGTCGTCCACGGCTTTCTTGAAATTTTCAAGCGACTCGTCTCCTTTCGCTAGGTTTTCTTTAAGATCATCAGCCAACATCAAGTCCCCATCGCTGATCCCTTGTAAATGACCCAACAGGATTATTCCGCGTGCGGCCATAGACCGTAAATCTACATCGTAGCCGCCATTGGCACCCGTAAGTAAAACTTCTGCTCCTTTCCGGAGGGTTACCGGCACCATATCAACGATCTGTTCGGGCCTTTTAAGCGTGGCTCCCCAATAGGCAAAGTCCTTGCCACGGTATCTTCTCGGCGTACGACTATGACGGCCAACCGAAAGGTAGACCTGGCGCCCGCTCTGCTGTAAGTCGTCGGCGATCTGACAGCCCGAAGCTCCACTGCCAACAACCAGAACCGCACCCGACGGCAACTGACTCGGATTCCGGTATACGCTGGAATGTACCTGAAAGATATTTTTCGAAACATCGGAGTTCATGGCCGGTATCACAGCCCGTTGATACGGACCTGTAGCGATCACCACATCGGCGGCTTCAATCGTGCCGTTATTTGTCGTGAGCAGATAACGGCCGGAATCGGCTGCTTGCTCCAGGGAAGTGACTTCCACTCCACAACGCACCGGAGCCTTAATAAGCGTTGCGTAGTCTTGGATGATCGAACGACCTCGTGACCGGGCGCGAAGCCGTCCGGATCGTCGCATTGGTATTTGTACCCGGGCAACTCAATAGTCCAGTTGGGGAATTGGAAGCAGAAGGAATCCCAGCGTTCACTGCGCCAGCGTTCACCCACTTTGCCACGTTCGAGGATCACATGTTCTCGCCTAAGTTGACTGAGATAATAACTCATGGTCAGGCCGGCGTGACCGCCGCCGATGATGACCGTATCAATCTGCTCGGTCATAGATCTTCCCTGCTTCTAGTAGGGCTTCCGAGCTGTTATGAGACTGAATGAACTCATTGTCTGCTCCTTTTGAAGCAAGCCTTAATTCAACGGTTGCGATAGGGGCGCGCACACTTCTTGCGCTTTCCCGCCAACGGATTGTTTGGCGGCGCACCACTCATCAATAATGCGCCGGCGGCACAGTCGCGGCCATCGACGGGCGTGCAGCGATAGGACCGAACCAATCGCAAAGTTTTGGATGCCCGGGCCGCCAGTGAAAATCGGGAACCCGAGCATCGAACCCAAGGGCACAGGCGAGCGTGATCTGCGCTATGTTGAGTGCGCCACGCATCAGTGGATGGTCGATCTCCCGCTCCCACAGATCGGCCATCCGTTTACTACGATCTGCTTCGTGTCGTATCACTGTAGGTGACTGCTCGTTTTGAGGCCGCGTGATCTCGCGGCCCCAAACTGCGAGTCCATCCAACATGCTCCTCGCCAACACTTCGAGACGACGCGCCTCCCACGCGTGCTCACCGGCTGGCAAATCGAAGACTGGCTTGCCGTCGAGGTGATCGAGGTACGCGCAGATGACAGCAGATTCTTCCAGCCCGACGCCGTCGTCACGGATGAGATAAGGCACGCGGCCCGATGGATTGATCTTGTAGTACGGACTGTCCGTGCGACGTGTCTGTGCAGGGATGACCTCGACTCGGCTCTCCAGCCCCTTCTCGATCACGACGATTCGCGCCATGCGCGCGTAGGGAGACCCTGGGGTGATGTAGAGTTTCATGGTTTGTGACCTCCTAGTTCCGTCGCGCCAACTCTAACGGCTAGGCATCAGCGGCGGGCGGCTTGTTGCGCGTCGGCTGCATGCCGTGCTTAGCCGCCGCTCGCTCAGAACCATCAATACGACATTTTGGATAAAGCCGCTCATCGGTCAAACGGGCGCGTGCAGGCGCTAACTGCTCGATCTGTACCACAGTCGCCGTCGCTAACCCTTCGGTGCGCCGGCGCTGAAATGGCCGAGCTGTTGCACGAGGCCCCGCCAGAGAGCGTTTTCCTCTCGGATGCCTGGATCGCGGGCCTGTTTTCGGACCGCCGTGTGGACCATGACGAGGCGGCTCGCCGGATCGACGAAGATCGCCTGGCCACGTATGCCCCGGAGTGCGAACATCCGCCGGTCGCCCGCCAATATCCAGACCTGATACCCGTAGCCGCCGCTAGTGGGCTGCGGCTGGCCTGGGCGCACAATCGTAGCCTCCTTGATCCAGGCCGCAGGAATAATTTGCCGGCCACGCCAGTGCCCGTCGTGAGCGAGCAGCAATCCCAGACGAGCATCGCGGAGCACCGCGTTAAAGCAGCAGTATGTTGCCTCTTGGCCTGCGCGGTCGATGAGCCAGGTCGCATCAGCTTCGGCCCCTATCGGCTCCCAGATTTTCTCTTGCAGGTAGCCGGCAACCGGCCGGCCAACTGCATTGCGGAGCACGAGACCGAGGACTTGGGTCTCGACTGAAGCGTAGTAGAACCTGGTGCCGCTGGGCGCGATCCGTACATTGAACGGAGTCACTGCTTCGACGCCGCCGGAACCAATCTGTCGAAACGTGTCCACGACGAGCCGCGACACGTCGTCGTTTTCCCTGTACTCCTCGACGAAACGCACACCTGAGGACATCTGAAGCAAATGCCGCAACGAGGTGCGCCCGTATTCGGTGCCGGCGAGCGCGGGCACGTAGGCGGCAGCGGGATCGTCCACCGAGCGAATGTGGCCCTCGGCGATCGCGATCCCGATGAGCATCGCGGTGACCGTCTTGGCCATCGACCACGAGGTGAAGCGGTGCCGGTCATGTCGCGCGTACTGATAGCGCTCGACGAGGATCGTGTCACCACGAGCGACGAGGAGCCCGGTGGCGGGGTTGCGCGCGAGGTAGTCGTCAAGCGTGAAGGTCTGGCCCTGATACTCGTACCGAACTGCCGGTTCCGAGGGCGCGCGCGCCAGCGACGACGGCGTCGTCGCGCGGCGCACCAGCCGACCCTCATAGACCTGGTCGAAATGGCTCTGGCAACCGACGAGGAAGGCTACACGCTGACACGCCCCGCGGGCTCCGATCGGGTAGCCATCGCTCGCGCCGTAGTCATCCGCGTCGGGACCGCCTTGAGCGAACCGAGGCCCCGCCGCTTCTGACGGTTCGGCGGAAGACGATGCGGCGATGGCGTCGCGGACGCCTGTCTCAGCCCGCGACGCACAACCGGCGAAGACGGCGGCGATCATGAACGCAGCCGGGACGATGCGAGCGCACCTTCCTAGAATATCAAACGGCGGCAAGGTTATGTTTTTCATTGACTAGCCTCTCGCAATTTATTCCCAATTCTTTCGATTACGTCTCTAGGCAAGGACGGTACTTCGAGCTTCTCGGTCATTCGCGTGGTGTCGAACACAATCTTGCCATTATCACCGAAAGCAACGTCTTTATCGGGCCGGAGTCTTGTGGATAGTGCCCAGACGATCTGATTCGAACTCTGCAGGTCGATGTCATCGCCTACTATGATGTTTACTCTCGCTTCAGCCGTCGGCTTATGGGAGATGATTACCTCTGAATTCCCCGATACTAGCTTTACAAAGTCTATCGTTACGACTTTGCGATATGCGAGGCCGGAGTTTTTCGTCACGATGATCATTTTTGCGTTGGTTCCCTCCGGGGTTGTAGTCGGATCGAGTTTTATGGCGAAGACATCGGTAATAATGTGTACGTTTTCCCCGTTCCGCGCTCCCGTGACCGACAGGTTAGCCAGAAATCTCTCCAGGTCCAGCTCGCAATCTCCTTCGTTGACCATAACTATTTTCGAAAGCAACGCATTTAAGGTTAAAAGCCCCAGTCCCGCCTGCTTTGCAAGACCCGGTTCAGGATTCGGTAACGAGCAAAGTGCCAGAAGAGTCGCGGAAATCAGCGGCCATTCGATTTTATAGCTTGCGCCGGGCGGCAAAACCTCCGCTAGCATCCTGCTGATCTTTGCGTTGCGTGGCGTCGTGAAGAGGCCGATATGTTCGTACGAATTTGACGGCTGGATGTCATAGTAGATTGGCCTCGCCTTCCGCAAGATCGCTTTGACCTTGGCGACACTGCCCGTTGTTCTCGCTGCCATGTAGCCGGTGAATTCACCGCAGGGTCCCTCGTGATAGTACTCGTTGGGGACAACCTCAGCTTCGATGACGATCTCCGCCTCCGCGAGCACAGGCACATGGTTTGTGACTCCGTTTGTGAAGGTTAAGCCAATTAGTCTTGCCGCAATCGCATATTCATTCTCAATGAACGACGCCGCGAGCAGGTAGAACACTGGATGGGCGCCGACGATGACGGAAACTTGCAGCCGATCTCCCTTTTGCGCCGCAGATTGCACGTAGCGCCAGAAATGACCTCTGCTTCCCATGTCGAAAGCGTACGTGTCCTTACCGATAATCTGAATTCGAGTGAAGCTCATGTTGATCGTTTCCGGAGCTAGCGGATCTCGTGCAACGGCTAGGCCAGCGGTGATGTATCGTCCGAACCCGGTGTGGGAACCGTCACCGCGATAGTGTTTGATAACAGGAAGGCTGTAGAGGTCGACATGCTCCCCTTCGAAAACTCGTTCTTTGATTGGCGGACTCTCGTCGGATATTCGGACTTCGCTTTTTGAGATTAAGGCCCGATCCCACGTGTCGTAAAAATTAGATTCGGAGTCCAGTCCTAGAGCAACCGCCATCCTTGCTCGTGATCCCATAACGTTAGTCGCAAGTTGGAAATCCGGGTAGCCTTTGACCTTGGAAAACCAGATCAATGGATTCTTATCTTCCAGCAGTTTGTAATAAGCAGTAGTTTCGTATTCCACGTCCACTGCCTTATCGACAAGGAACACGTCCTCTGAATGATACCGTCTGTATTGCTCCAGGAAGTCAATGAGAGAAGATGTTCGGTTCATAGGTCAACGGTCGTTAGCAGTGAGTTCGGGGCAAGTAGCACGTGCAATCGGTGCTTGGATTATCGGTAGCTCAATTCCCAATAAGTCGCAGATTGAAGTTGTAATCATGATGTCTCCTCACCAGAGATGTTACTTGACTCAAGAAAGAGCCGCCTATCGACCCCCAAGTAAGCGGCGCGCATTCCGTCCGCTGTAGTAGATTGGTTAGGCAACGCAGGTCCAATTGCTGGGAACAGCTCGGCTTTTGTCCCTCAATTCACTTAGATTCCTTGGAGGATGCCAAGACCCCGAGCTTGATCAGCATGTCAAGTTCGTCTCGGTTAACCCACCGCTCAGCAATCTTTCCTGCGCAAAAGTGGAACCGCTGTATTTGCGCACTTTATCGCGCTCGACTTCTAAACCAATGTGGTACCCGACCGAACGTTGGCCCCGCGGGCATGCCGACCGCGTAGCAGCAGGGTGGGTATGTTTGATATGGCTGGTATGGTTCCAGATAGAGCTGGTAGTGCATTACATGGAGCTCATAGTACGGGTCATTCTGTCGCAAATACTCTAAATACTGTTGCCACTGCAAATACTGCTGATATTGCAAATACTGCTGATACTGAACATCCCAGTATGGATCGTAGTAGGGGCCATATGCCTGTGCCCGAAGGTCGGGGGTGCCTGAGAGAAGCAAACCCAAAAGTGCAGCTGCCAAGAAGGACGCTTTCATCGGATTGCCCTCCTCTCGGAGAATAGGGTATTGACGCCGAGACGTAAGACAGCAAGACGTATGCCGTCAAGCTAAAGGAGAGCCTGATCGGTATAAACCTTCGGAGTTCAAACACTTGTTGCCTGAGGAAACCTATAAGGCTACGCGGTACGAGGAGCCACCGTAATCGTTTTGCTACTACCGTCTATCCATTAGTTACTCTCCCGATGGGAACCGGCGGCGACTCTTTTAGATGATG
>DASXSW010000695.1:0-2868 GCA_036505755.1 Binatia bacterium
GCGGCTGCTCAGACCGAAGACGCCCATCACCCTGCCCTGAAGATAGGCCGGAGTGTTTGTTTGTAAGATCGTGCTGCGGACAGCGCCCCAGATGGTATCGGCGGCACCGGTAACAAAAAGCAGGACTAGCGAAAGAAAAAAGTACGGCGAGAGCCCAAAAAGAGCGAAGCTCAGCCCGTACACAATGGCTGAATAGACAAGCACCTTGCCTTGCGAGCGCGCGTTGCCGATCGACACCAGGAATGCCGATCCCGAAATGGCGCCGAGCCCGCGCGCGGCTTGAAGAAATCCCAGTCCGGATGCGCCCACCTGAAGCACATCGCGGGAAAAGATCGTGAGCATGGCCGGATCGAGACCGAATACGGACGAAAAAGCCTCCATCAACATAATCGCGAGGATAATTTTTTGCGTCCGGACATAGGCGAGACCTTGTAGAAGATCTCTCACGAAGCCGCCGGCACTGACGGTCCCAGACGAAGAACTTTTCATAGAGAAAAGCGCTACGACGACGGCAAGAAAGCTCAAAGCATTGGCGTAAAATGCGCCGTCGGTTCCCACTGTGCTGATGGCAATTCCCGCCAACGACGGACCCAGCAAAATAGTGCTTTTCCACAACAGCGAATTGAGCGCGATCGCGTTAGCCAGGGCCGACCGAGGAACCAGGGAAGGCACAAGCGCTTGGCGAGTGGGGTTATCCACGCTTTGGACGATTGCCGCCAGCAATGTGAGCGCATACACATGCCAAACCTTGACGTACGCTGTCTGAGCCAGGAATCCGAGAAGAAATGCCAGGATCATAAGAATGGTCTGCGTAACGAACAGAACCCGCCTGCGGTCAAAGCGGTCTGCTATCGTTCCACCGAACAGGCCCAAGACAATCATAGGCACGGCCCGGAAAGCTCCGTTGAGACCCAGCTGGAGCGCGGATCTTGTCATATCGTACAAGAGCCAGCTCACCGCCATCTGCTGCATGGAATTGCCGACCTGTGAAATAAAATAACAGAGCCAAAACAAGCGGAAATCACGAAACTGAAAGGCTTCAAACGACCCACCGGCTCGAGGCGCGCGAGATGATTGAGGAACGTCTTCCATTATCGTTTCTGTTTCACGGGATGAGTTCGGACATGAATCGAAGACCTTGGATCTTCGAACCGCCGCCTCCGCTGTTATTCGCCATGCATTGTTTTGCAGTTTCGAAAACTGCAGTTGCGAATTACGCAATCTATCGACAGGTTTTTATAAGCGGTCCTCTGTCTTTGACGACAAGATGAGAGTTTCATACGCAGCAGTTTACTTCCGCAATGGGAGCGGCGTCGCGAAAAACAAGGGTGGTTATCGCGCCTTATCAAGTCATCAGACGGCAAGGCTCAACACTGCCAATGCCCAGGTCAAAAACCGAGTCGGGCTTTGCTTCTTTGATGTATACGAATGAATTTTGCGCCTCGTAAAAGGCTCGCGGAGTCAGCGATAAACTTTAACAGTGCCAAATCGCTTCAACATACCCAATCAACATCGATTTTTCCACGCGCAAAAGCTGCTGCCCGATCTGATCGCAGCCGTAAGAGATCGCGGCTGGACGCGTACCACGACCATCGCGTCCCATCTCATCATCATCGCGGCCTTCGTGCTCGCGGCCTGTGGAGATTCATCCGCGGATGGGGCGTCGCTCCTATCACTTGCCCTCATGGGATCAAGTGCTGTCCTGCTCGATGTTGGCGTCACCGGCGATCAGACGCTCGGCCGTCGCGCGATCAATCTTCTCCAGCCGGAGGCACACGGCCGCATCAATGGTCTCTTCGTCGGCCTGTTCTTCCTCGGCGGAGCGGCTGGCGCGGCGATGGCCGGCATCGCCTGGGAGTCGGGCGGATGGCCGATGATCTGTGCTCTCGGCGCTGGCTTTGGCATCGCAGCGTTGGTCGTCGACTGGATCGGTCGGTCCGTCTGATCCACGAAACGCGGTTTGCCCGATTGGAGCGAAGCACCGCACCGCCGTCCGTATCTATCCACGCCGATTTTGTCCTTACACTGGCAAACAACATATCTTACCCCCTTGACAACTACCTTTATGTAAAGTATCTTGATATCAAGGTAACTAGATGAACGCACATAAACACGAACTTGAATCGTTGACAGGCGGCAGTGGCGTTCACGTTTTTCTGGTGTTGTGGAAGGCGGCGCGCGCGGCTCAGGCCTACGCCGAAAAGAGCGTCTCGGAATTGGAGATGTGCGGCAGCGACTTCGCGGTGCTCGAAGCCCTGCTGCATAAAGGGCCGCTTCCCGTTAACGAGATCGGAAAAAAAGTTCTGCTGACGAGCGGCTCGATCACGGTCGCAGTTGACCGCTTAGAGACGAAGGGGTTGGTGGAGCGGCGCGCGCACGGCACCGATCGGCGGGCAAGGATAGTTCATTTGACGAAGGAAGGGAGGAAGCTGATCACACGCGCCTATGCCGATCACGCCGCCGACATGGAACGGCTCGCGTCTGCCTCCCTGACCACGGCGGAGCGCTCGACGCTCATCGGCCTCTTGAAGAAGTTCGGCTATAAGGCGGCGGCCGCGTCAGGACAGGATCCGGCAAATCAATTCTTGAATAAATGAATTAAGACTAGGAGGGTTAGCTTATGTCACAAACAATAATCGCAGGTACGAGGTTCGGATCCGCTTCGACCGGGAAAATTATTAACGTTGGGTTGTGGATCTTGCAGATCGGGGCCGCCGGGATGTTCCTGATGGCCGGCTTCTTGAAACTGTCGGGAAATGCGCAATTGGTCGAGCTGTTTGGGGCCATCGGCGTCGGGCAGTGGTTCCGCTACCTGACCGGAACACTGGAAGTGGCGGGCGCGTTTCTGCTTTTGATCCCGCGCCTGAG
>DASXSW010000696.1:0-9251 GCA_036505755.1 Binatia bacterium
ATCCAGCTGCCGTCGTCTGGACTCGCTCAGGAGCGCATAAAATTTCCCGTCGGCGTTTCATCCAAAGTACTCGGCTACGGTCATTTATGGGCCGCATGGCGGCGCGGCTATTTCGAAAGGGAGGGACTCGACGTCGAAGTCGTGTTGATGCGCGGCACGGCTCCGGCGGTTCAAGCGATGATCGCTGGATCGATCTCAGCGGGACTGCTTGCCAACGATGGTCCCATAGCGGCGGTGGAACAAGGGATGGATATTGCCATGATCGCCGGCAGTAGCAAGCTCACTCACATGCTCATGGGCGGAAAGAACTATAAAACCTGGGAGGACTTGCGCGGCGCGACCATCGGTTCTTCGACGCTGACTTCGGGTACGGCGTTCGTTCTTCGGCGCGCGCTCAAGATCAAAGGGCTCGAATATCCGCGCGATTACAAACTGCTCAGCGTCGGCGGCACCACATCATCTTTCGCCGCCATGGGCGCCGGTCAGATCGCCGCAGCCATGCTCGCAGTCCCCAATGCCTTCCAGGCGCAGGATGCGGGCTTTAACGTGATTGGGCGCATGGCGGACGTTTTTCCCACCTATCTTCTGTCGGCCTATTCCGTGCGGCGTAGCTGGGCGGAAAAGAACCGTCCGCGAGTCGTGCGTTTCCTAAAGGCCGTGCTGCAGGCCAAGAAATGGTTCGAGCAGGATAGGAGAGCCGCGGTCGAATTTCTTGCCAAGGAGTTTCAACTTACACCGAGCCTAGCCGAGAAAGGTCTTGAGTACTACCTGACAAATCAGGCCTGGCATCCCGAACTGGAGATCGAGATGGACGGATTGAAAACCGTCGTCGATATTTACGCTGAACAGACCGGCATGAAAGGACTCATTCCCGGGCCGGAAAAATACGTCGACCAGAGTTACCTAAAACAGGCACTGAAAGAGCTGGGCTGGAAATGACCGTTCAGACAAACCAAATTCATTAGTTCTTTGAAACGTTGATAGCGAGATCGCACATGGGGCGCCGCGGCAAATGCGGCTACCCCATTTGAGCCTAACCCCTAACCTCGGGCGATTATCTTACCGGCCGTAAACTTCCACTCTCCCTTTACCCTCTCGACGGTTGATGCTGCGATAGTTGAAATCGATTTGCTTGATCACTCTTCGTTCGCCAGGAAGATCGATCGTCTGACTACCTGATCCTTCGGCAAACCGGTGTCGTAGTTTTGGGTTGAATTTCTGGTTATTACCGAAGGTTACCACCATGTTGGAAATTTCGATCGGCGCGTCTTTAACCCTGATCTGCAACTGCTTGTATTTACCTTCGTTGCGCCCGACTTCGATCCGATCATGGTCGCCTCTGAAGTCGACTTCACGCTCGCCCAAGCGTTCCCATCCAGAAGCCGCGCTTGCCAGTCCACTTGCCAGCAAGCACAGTGCAAGTATTCCCAAGCTGAAATAGCGCCTCATAGCACCTCCCTATTTTTTGGTGTAATTATTGTCCGAAAACATTTTTGGCATCACTTTCTTTCGATTAAATGCAGCAAATCTCATACCTTGGTTCGGCAACGTGATTTATCGAATGAAATTCACCATTACCGGCTTGTTTGACGGTTCCAGGATAAGTAGTTTCCCGACATAGTCAGAATTTACCGACATGGTAAATCACCGATTCGATACCTGCCCGTTCGTGATCCTTCGAGTAGATCGCCGCGACTCGGAGAGCGGGCTTACACTCGTGAAATCGCCGCGATTGGTGTATTGAATGTCGATTCAAATCCTCCTTGCATGTTTATGCGAGCAGCGGAAACATGATTATTGATCTACATTCCCATTTCTTTCCCATCGAGGCGCTACGGCATCCCGGAAAGTACGAAGAGCGCGCGCCGAAGATTCGTCTCGACAGTGACAAACTGTCCGTCACGTCCCAGATCGGCATGCGAGCGGGGCTCGGCGCGGGGGCGTACGATGCTGTGGCGCGAATCAAGGCGCTCGATGAAATGAATATAGATGTGCAGGCGATTTCGCCGTCGCCGATCTTATTGTTCTATTGGGAGGAGGCGGCGGTGGCAGCGCACTTTTCGCGGAAGCAGAACGAGGCAATTCAATCGGTCGTCCAAAAGCATCCTGATCGTTTCATCGGCTTTGGCAGCGTGCCATTGCAAAGCGTTGCGGACGCGGTGGCCATCGCTGAAGAGGCCAAAAACATGGGGCTCAAAGGGTTGGAGATCGGCAACTCGGTGGGTGACAAACCGCTCGATGACCCGAGCTTCGAGCCGTTCTTTGAGGCGGCGCAGCAACTGGATATGCTGCTATTCGTTCATCCCCTCGAAGGCGGCGTCGACGTCGACGATCCGCTGATGCCGATTCTTGGCAACGTCCTTCAATTTACCTTTCGCACGACGATGATGATAGAGCGGATGATCTTGAAGGGCCTGTTCGAGAAGTATCCGAACCTGCGACTTTGCCTTTCGCATGGCGGCGGATTGCTCGCGTTCAATATCTGGCGTCTCGATCATTCCTATTCGCTCCGCGTCGATTTGAAAAAAGTCATCCCGCAGAAGCCCTCCGAGTATCTAAGACGTTGTTACTTCGATTCGATTGTTCATTCCGTCGCGGCACTTCACTATTTGGTTCAAGTTGTCGGCGCGGACCGCGTCGTCGTTGGAACGGATTATCCGATGGCGATGGGCGATTTTGAGCCAGTGAGCAGGGTGAAGCAGCTCGACCTTACGGACGGCGAACGGGAAAAAATTCTTGGCGGCAACGCAGCGCGAGCCTTGAATCTTTGAAGCCAAGGCGATAATGCATCCGGTCCTGTGATCCATGAGGAGTGAATCGCTAAACATTCGTTAGCGCGTAGGAGAAGATCGATATGCAATTGACGCTGATCGCAGTTGTCTCGCTTTTTGTCGGTGGCTGCGCCACGATGCAGAGTAGAAGTCCAGCGGTCTCTATTCTTGTCGACCTGGATCCGGCGAGCGCCGAGCGTACGGTGATCGTCGAGAGCATTACCGCCGATAAGCAGGGTCGGCTCTATTTGCCGGACCGAGTTACCGGCAATGTGCTTCGCGTTGAGTCCCAGGCTCCCAAACCGGTGGTGGTGGGGCGGATTGAGTCGCGGGAGATCAAAGGTAAAAAAGTCAATGCCGATCCGTCCGGCATCGCATTTAACCCACAAGGCGACTTATTCATCGCGGTCGGACCGTTCAGCGAAGTCGTGCGCATCAGAGGAGCGGACCTAAATCCAACGAAGCCGGGAGCGGCCCAAACATTCGCCACCGGGACAGCCGGCGCTAACGGAATCGTTTTTGACCGCCAAGGCAATCTTTTCGTGTCCGGCGGCGCAAGTGGGATCGTCTACCGGGTCGGCCCTAATAGCGGCGCTGCCCAACCGGCGGTTCAAATCGAAAAGTACGCCCGCACACTTCCCGACGGCAAGACGCAACAGGCGACCGTCGCCAATGGTTTGGAAATCGATTCCAAAGGCGTACTTCATGTCGCCGACACGGCGCGCGGTGCGATTTGGCAAGTGACGATTGACGCCGACGGCAAAGGCGGCAAGCCGGCGCTGCTGGCGCAGAGTCCATTGCTCGAAGGCGCGGACGGCCTCGCCTTCGATCGCACTGGCAAGCTTTGGGTCGCGGCGAATGAGCGCAATGCTATCGTGACGGTTACGCTGGACGGGCAGGTGCAGGAGATCGCGAAGAATGGCAGCAGCGGTCCGCTCGAGTTTCCGGCTGCGATAGTCTTTGTCGGGGGCACCGCTTATATCGCAAATTACGATACGCCACGGCGCGATAACTTGGATGCCAATGGCAAAACCGCGCTGGACGGCATCGGCGCCTCCATTGCACAGATTAGCCCGTAGGAATCGCCGTGGCTTTGCTCTCCATCGAAGGCGTCCGCAAAGAATATCAAGTCCGGGGTAAGAAAGTTTTGGCCTTGGACTCGGTGGATTTGACGATCGCCGAAGGGGAGTTCGTCACTATCGTCGGCCCGTCCGGTTGCGGCAAATCGACGCTGCTCAATCTGATCGTGGGGCTATTGCGTTCGAGCATGGGGCGCGTAGTTTTTCGTGGCGCACTCATCGACGGCATCTGCACGAAAATCGGCTACGTGACGCAAAAAGATAATCTTCTGCCCTGGCGTACATTGGTCGCAAACGTCGAGATCGCATTGGAGCTTAAAGGGATCGAAAAAGGGGTCCGGCGCGCACGAGCCCGGGAATTGATCGATCGAGTCGGCTTGAGCGGCTTTGAGGAGCATTATCCACACGAGCTGTCGGGCGGCATGCGCCAGCGCGCCAATATTATTCGTACGCTGATTTACGATCCGGAATTGATCCTGATGGATGAGCCCTTCGGCCCGCTCGATGCGCAAACTAGGATCGTTTTGCAAGATCAGCTTCTAAAGCTTTGGTCCGCGTCCAAGAAAACAATTGTCTTCATCACTCATGATTTGCTCGAAGCGATCACGCTGGCCGACCGTGTCGTGCTGATGAGCTCTCGGCCCGGCAGGATCAAATCGATCGAGAACGTCAAGATTCCGCGGCCCCGGGATGTATTCAAGATTCATGAGAGCCAAGAGTTCCGTGCCACCTATGAAAGGCTGTGGCAAGAATTGCGTCCCGAAGTAAAGTTGGCAGAAGCGTAGATAAGGAGACTTGCGTATGAAACCGTTGACGGTAATTTTTTCCGCGCTGCTTTGGTGTTTTGGCTGGTCGACCCTGCCGGTGGGCGCGCAGGCGCCGAGAAAAGTCAAAATGACGATCCCGGTCGTGGCGCACTCTATGACGCCGGTTTATATCGCCCAGAGCAAAGGTTTCTTTGCCGATGAAAAACTTGATCTAGATATCACCTCTACAGGCGGCGGAGGCCCCGACATCCGAGCGCTGATCGCTGGCGACGTAGAATTCAGTTTCACCACAGGCGACAACGTCATCTTGGCGCATCAAGAAGGCAAAAGACTGCTCATGGTGATGAGCGGCCTTAACAAAGTTTTCATCAACTGGGCAATGCACAAGGAGACAGCCAAGGTGAAGGGTGTCACCGAGTCAACGCCGCTCGCGGATAAGGTCAAGGCGCTTAAGGGACTAACCGTCGGCGTTACGAATCCAGGTGCTTTGACGGCGCATCTCGCCGCATTCGTCATACGTAAAGCGGGCTATAATCCGCAACAGGACGTGCAAATAATTCCGATTGGCGCGGGACCGACTTGGCTCGCCGCGTTGGAAAATCGCAAGATCGACGTTGCTTTGACCGCGCCGCCGGTGCCGGAGACCGCCATCAGCCGGGGCTTCGCAATCATGTTCATCAATAACGCCAAGGGCGAGGATCCGTCGATTCCGGAATTCCTCATGGAAAATCTTGTCGCGCGCCCCGAGACGGTGACAAAGGAGCCCGACCTGGTTCGACGAATGGTGCGCGCGCTAACAAAGGCAAATCAATGGGCGCTCAAAAGCACGCCAGAACAAGTCGCCGACGCGCTCAAGCCAGCGTTGGGCAAAACTCCGCCGGATTTACTATTGGCCGGCGCGGCGTCGGTGTTGCCGGCGTTGAGTCCGGACGGTCGCACCAGTGAGCGTAGTTTCCAGGTAACGCAAGATATTCTCGAACAAGCCGGTATCTTAAAAAAACGCTCGCCTTACGCCGAACTTGTCACCAATGAGTTTTTGACGAAATGATCAGCCGACGCTACCTCTTTTGCTATCGGCTGATTTTCGGCCTCGTTCTCCTGACGTTTTGGGAGTTGAGCTCGGGAAGATTGATCGATCCCTTTTGGGTATCGAGCCCATCGAAGGTTTTTCTGTATCTCTATGAAGTGTTCGCCGACGGCTCGATCTTTGGCCATCTTGCGATCACGCTTTACGAGACCTTCACCGGCTTTTTCATCGGCTCGATTTTCGGCATCGGCATCGGCTTTGTTCTCGGGAGGAAAGAAGTCCTGGCGGACATTCTCGACCCCTACGTCGTCGCCTTTAACGGCATTCCGCGCATCGCGCTGGCGCCGTTGTTCATTATCTGGTTCGGAATCGGTCCGACCTCGAAGGTCATACTCGTGGTGAGCGTGGTGTTTTTCTTAACCTTCTTTAACACGTTTGCCGGTGTCAAGAGTGTCGATGCGGAGCTAAAAAATGTCCTGCGCATCATGGGCGCGACGGAGCGCCAGGTTCTCATGAAAATCACGCTGCCGGCGATCGTGCCGTGGATCGCTACGGGCTTAAAGATCAGCCTGCCCTATGCGATCGTCGCCGCGGTCGTCGGTGAATTCATCGCCGCAAGCAAGGGTCTCGGCTATTTGATTAACTACAACACGTCGCTTTTTTCGACGACCGGCGCGCTGGGTGGTATTTTGATTCTCGCTCTCGTTGTCGTCGTGTGCAACGAAGCGATCAATCGCGCAGAAGCTTATCTACTCCGCTGGCGCCCGCGCGAAGAGCGAAAAGGCGAAGGGGAGTTGTATTGACAGGCCCATCAGCGACCGCGATGTTTCGCGCCGTTTTCAGGGCGTTTGGGTGACCCACAAGGTAAGGAATTATTTGATATTAGGCCCGTTGCGCTCGTCAATTTCACGGCTCATACGGAGAGAGACTCAACGAATTTTTTTCAAGGATTTTCTTAAAATGAATATCAGGCCCGCTGGTCGTGGCCTAGCTGCGAGGAATTCCCTGTCTACAGAAAGATGCTCCCAAAGATTTCCGATCAATCGCGCAAACTACGCAAATTTCGACTAACGCGCGGCCAGCCGTCGAGTGAAGAAGACAGCGGATAGGCCGGCGCGCCGCGAAAGTTACCCTCGAACCAATCCTCGATCTCTTCATAATTCTCGTCAATATGTCCTTCGGCATCGACGACTTTTGATGCTGCTTTCTTGCTATGACGATGGTATTCAGGCGGGAGGTTAGGCCGTGCTAGTATTGCAGTTAAGAGCATGGCGCTCTCGGTGCCGCCGTTAAATGTGCGTTTCGAGCGTGCATCATTATTGATGCGGCAGGGGTTTCGCGGTACAGAGAGAACAGTCAGCGAAGACGAGAGGAGGCTGATTATGGTCCGGGACCGAATGCCAGTTGTCGACGGTGATGGCCATGTGATGGAGAATTGGGACGAACTGTTGCAATACATGCCGGAGCCTTACATTAAAAGTGGCCGATTCAAAGGGCGGATCTTCCCGCCGCTGGATCATTTGCACTCGGCGAGTTTATTTCAATTGGTGCCCGGCGCATTCCGGCAGGTAGGGTCCGACGGTTGGTTGGAGTTCATGGAAGACGTCGGCATCGAGCGCGCCGTTCTCTATACCACGGGCGGACTGGCATTCGGTAAAGTCATCACCTTGGAGTTCGCCGGGGACGTTGCGCGCGCGTGGAATAATTGGTTCGCCGATACTTATTTAAAAAAGAGCCCGCGCTTCCAAGGACTGGCGCTGATACCGCTCCAGGAGCCGCAAGAAGCAGTGAAAGAGTTGCGCCGGGCCGTCACTGAATTGGGTTTTTGCGGCGCGATGCTACCCTCGACGGGATTCAAAGGCCATCTCGGCAGTAAAGAATATTGGCCGGTGTACGCCGAAGCGAATCGTCTAGCTTGCTGTATGGGTGTTCACGGCGGCGCTCATGAAGGCTTGGGCATGGATTATCTTACGCCGTATGCGCCGATCAACGGCCTGGGTCATCCGTTCGGTCAAATGGTGGCTTTTGCCGGGATCATATTTAACGGACTGTTCGAAAAATTTCCAAATCTACGAATCGGTTTCATGGAAGCGGGCGTCTCGTGGCTACAAACCTGTCTCGAGCGTTTCGACCGTGGTTGGGAAACTCATATCCAATACGATCCACAACGAGAATACATTCAATTGCAGGGGGGAGAAAATGTCAGCGGTTACATCCGCCGGCATATCGAAGCTGGTCGGATCTTCGTCGGCTGCGAAGGGACGGAAAAAGCACTGCACCATTTGGTTGCGGCCGTCGGCAATAAGCCGTTTATGTTTTCAAGCGATTTTCCGCATGAAGTGAACAACGAGTATTGCAAGCACGAGATCGAAGAAATCATCGAGAACGAGCATCTCACCGACGAAGATAAGCACGCCGTCTTGCACGGAAATGCCGAACGCTTCTATGGGTTGAAGCCCCTAGGTTTATAGCTCCGGGCTACGTCGCTGAGATTTACAGCTCTTTTTGAGTCTCTGCGTTATTGGATAGCGGTAGGAAAGTAAAACCAATCTTAATGCCGCGTGCTGCCGCCATTGCGCCATTTGCACATGCAGCCGTGATGACGTTGAGGTGAGAGATGGATCAACCGATCTCTGGCGATATCCTCCGTGCGAAGGAGGCGATCGGCATGATAGACCAAGTCGATCTATCCGTACCGATCGCGATACCGCCGGTTCCGGCTGAGGCCGAGCCCGACAACGTGCCCGACGAAGAACACCGTTGGTTGATGTCGGAAATTGCTCGACTCAAGAATGAGCGCAACGCCTACATCCTGGCCCATAACTATTCACCGCGGGATATTCAGGACGTCGCCGATGCGGTCGGCGATTCGCTCTATCTAGCGCAGAAGGGCGCGGAGTCGGAGACCGAAATTCTGTTGGAAGCCTCGGTGCTGTTCATGAATCAGATCCTTGCGATCATGAAAAAGCCGCATCAGCGGGTGCTCGCACCGGATCTTGGTGCGCTGTGTTCGTTGGCTGCGCATGCTGATGCAAAAAGGGTTCGCCAGTGGAAAAGCGAGCACCCGGGCGGAATCGTGATCAGCTACGTCAATACATATTTGGATGTCAAAGCCGAGAGCGACTATTGCTGCGCATCGGCAAACGCCGCGAAAGTCATCCTTCACGTGCTTGATAATTCCCATCCGGCACAGCCAATCCTCTTTCTCCCGGACGTCTATCTAGGCTTCTACGCGGCAAAGCTCCTCGAGCAGCAGACTCAATCCGTCGATCGCTTGTGGCTCATGATGGGCGCGTGCCACGTCCATGACCGAATTCGACCCTATCACATTGAAAAACAGCGCCAGCTGTATCCGGAGGCGGCCGTCGTCGTCCATCCGGAATGTGGCTGCACGAGCGCGTGTATGCGTCAAATGTCTCAAGGTGCGGCGCCGGCCAACATGATGCAGTTTCGCTCCACGCAGGGGATGGCCCAGTTCGTCCGTGAAACTCCGCATAAGATTGTGATCATGGCGACTGAGGTTGGTAACGTCTATCCACTGTCGAAAGCCGCACCCGACAAGACCCTGATTCCCGCCAGCCCGGAAGCCGTTTGCGCCTACATGAAA
>DASXSW010000697.1:0-3638 GCA_036505755.1 Binatia bacterium
TCTCAAAACCGCCAAGCAAATCGGACTGACGATACCGCCGAATGTGCTGGCGCGTGCTGATAAGGTGATCAGATAATCTGTGGCGGTCCGCTGGTGGGGCAATGCCCAATCGCAGGATTGAACTGAATTCTCCAACGAACGAATCTTACGCCGCATCTAATTGATGCGATCAGTTCAATCTCAGGCTAAAAATCTAGTTCTCCCTCTCGACGAATACCTTCCGTCGTAAATCTCACTTTTCTCTTTTACCGCCCGCGTGATACATAACGAATGGTGTGGCAATGAAGAAAGCGGGTGTCCTATCAATCCTGTTTGTAGTGGTGCTGCTTGCTGTTGCAGTCATAGCGGAGGCGCAGCAACCGAAGAAAGTCCCCCGGATCGGTTACTTGTCAGGAACCGGCAACGCTTCCAATCCTGGACCTTACGTCGAGGCGTTGCGGCAAGGGTTGCGCGAACTCGGCTATGTCGAGGGAAAAAACTTTGTGATCGAGTATCGGGGTGCCGAGGGAAAGCCCGACCGGATGCCAAGCCTCATCACCGAACTCGTGCAACTCAAGGTCGATGTCCTTGTCGTCCCAATTATATCTGCGATCCGCGCCGCCAAGCAGGCGACCAAGACAATCCCCATTGTCATGGTGGCGCAAGAGGATCCAGTCGCTGCTGGGTTCGTCGAGAGCTTGGCGCACCCCGGTGGCAATATCACGGGACTCGCCACACTTCAGCGCGACTTAAGCGGGAAGCGGCTGGAATTGCTTACGGAAGTGGTTCCGCGGCTATCGCGAGTAGGAGTCCTGCGGAATCCGGACGAGCAAAACGGGGCGATCGGTTTTAAAGAGTATGAGGCTGCGGCGCGGGCTCTAAAGATACGGCTTCAATCCCTGGACGCGCGAGGTCCCAACCCAGATTTGGCGGGCGCATTTCTAGAAGCGGTCAAGGGGCGCGCAAACGCAGTTATTACAATTACGAATGGCCCGCTTTTTCGTAACTCGAAGAGGATTACAGACCTTGCCCTAAAAAACCGGCTGCCCTCGGTGTACGAGGGGAGTACCTGGGTAGAGGCTGGCGGACTCATGGCCTATTCAGCCAACGATCTTGAGTTATATCGCCGCGCCGCCACTTACGTGGATAAATTACTGAAAGGCGGCAAACCCGCCGACCTCCCGGTCGAGCAACCGACGAAGTTTGAATTTGCAATCAATCTCAAGACGGCGAAAGCGCTCAACCTCACGATTCCACAGTCGGTACTGTATCGGGCGGATAAGGTGATCAAGTAAGCGAAGAAAACGAAGTGGCGATGCTAGGATTGAATTGAATTCTCCTACGACTCAATCCTGTGACATTCGCCCGTTCGTCGATCAGTTCAATCTCAGGCTAAAAATCTGGTTTTCCCACTCGACGAATACCCGTCGCCTTCCGTCGTGTAAATCACACTTTTCTTTATCTGTATCCGCGTGATACATAACGCTCGAAACGAGGTGCGCAATGAAGATGGCTGCGGTGCCATCAATACTGTTTGTAGTGGTGCTGCTTGCTGTTGCAGTCGTAGCCGAGGCGCAGCAACCGGTGAAAGTCCCCAAAATAGGCTGTTACATGTTGGGGGCTGCCGGTCTTGGGACTCGCGAAGAGGCATTCCGTCAGGGTTTGCGCGATCTGGGGTATGTGGAGGGGCAAAACATTTTTATTGAGTGGAGATTTGCGGCAGGGCAAGCAGATCAGGCTAAAATGATCGTTGACGAATTGGTTCGCTTAAATGTGGACATCATTGTTACAGATGGGAACCGCTCAACCAGTGACGCCAAGAACGCGACCACGACGATTCCAATTGTCATGGCAGTTAGCGGCGATCCTCTAGGGGCGGGACTTGTCAAAACACTGGCGCGGCCGGGTGGAAACATCACCGGACTTACTCTCCTTTCGCCAGAGCTTAGCGGTAAGCGTCTAGAGCTCCTTAAAGAAACCATGCCCAAGATTTCACGCGTCGCCGTCCTATTTAATCCTTCCAACCCAGCCGCAATTTTGTATTTGAACGAGGTAGAGGTTGCGGCGAAGTCGTTCGGTCTGCAGCTTCAGACCTTGAAAGCAAGTAGGCCCACTGACTTGGCAAGCGCTCTATCCGGAGCGGTCACAGGTCGCGCTCACGCTCTGATCACACTACCAGACGCAATGTTCTTCAGCTCGCGAGTGCAGGTGACGAACTTTGCAGCCCAGAATAGGGTACCAGCGATGTTTCCGGAGAGTGAGTTTGTGAACGACGGCGGGCTTATGTCCTATGGCCCAAATCTTCCCGACTTATTTCGACGCGCCGCTACTTATGTCGACAAGATCTTAAAAGGCGCAAAGGCCGCAGACCTTCCGGTCGAGCAGCCAACGAAGTTCGAGTTCGTGATCAATCTTAAGACCGCGAAGCAGATCGGCCTGACGATACCGCCGAACGTGCTGGCGAGAGCGGACAGGGTGATTCGATAACAGTTCGCAGTTAGCAGTGACCAGTTGGCAGAAAAACAGGAGAGAAACCAATGGATAAAAAGATTCTTATCTGGTTACTGGCAACTCTCTTACTGGGAACTGTTCCCGCTGCGGCGCAGCAGTCGGCAAAGGTTCCTCGGATTGCCTTTCTAGCTGGGGGCTCCCGTTCCGGTGACTCGCTCCTCATAGAGACATTCTGGCAGCGAATGAAGGAGCTTGGCTACATTGAGGGGAAGAACATCGTCGTTGAGTATCGTTTTGCTGAAGGAGCGCTTGAACGGCTCCCGAACTTTGCGGCGGAATTGGTGCGTCTCAATGTGGACATCATCGTGGCACCGGGCTCAGGGGCCGTGGCCGCCAAGAAGGCTACCAATACCATCCCCATCGTCATAACGTTTGGCGACCCTATAGGTTCAGGGCTAGTCGCCAGCCTTGCGCGCCCTGGCGGCAACGTCACAGGGTTGTCCAGTTTCGTCTCCGAGCTAGGCGGAAAACAGTTGGAACTTCTCATGGAAGCATTTCCCAGCGTTTCCCGCGTTGCTGTTCTCTGGTGGAATCAGACCAATCCGCCGAGTATCGATCCAAACGCACTCTTGTTGGTAGAGATGAAGGTCGCGGCCGGCGCATTGCGGGTGACACTTCAACCCTTGGAACTGCACCGTCTCGATGATTTCGAGCGTGCATTCTCGGCTATTAAGGGAGAGCGTGCTAACGGCCTTATCGCACTAAGGAACCCTTTCACCGCTACTCACCGAACACGGATCGTGGACTTTGCGGCCAAGAGCCGGTTGCCAGCGATCTATACAGACGGCGAGTTTGTCGATGCCGGCGGACTCATGTCGTATGGGGTCAACGTCGCCGACATGTGGGGTCGCGCCGCTGTTTACGTGGACAAAATTCTGAAAGGCGCCAAGCCCGCTGATCTGCCCGTGGAGCAACCGACTAAGTTTGAGTTCGTGATCAATCTGAAGACCGCCAAGCAGATCGGCCTGACGATTCCGCCGAACGTGCTGGCGAGGGCGAACAAGGTCATCAAGGAAAGCGCCGGGATAAACCGGCATTGAGTAGCGGATGAGAGAGCCGCACAAGAAAGGAGTAGCGCACCATCTTGGCTCCGAGTCATGCACCTGCGTCCGTAAGGATGCGGGTGAAGCGTTGACAGGGGTACACAC
>DASXSW010000698.1:0-4439 GCA_036505755.1 Binatia bacterium
CGTTAAGTGATTTAAGTTTTTAAGCTTTTTCGTTACATTCTGCAGGAGAATTCATACAAAAACATTCCCGAAATATTCAAATCTCCATACCGGATAATAGTATACCCATGAGATGATCGTGGCACATGTCTTGCGAAAAAATTTTGGCTTCACCCCTGCCTGCTGTGAGCAAAAGAAATACTCAAGCCCTTTCAGAAGGAGAAGACTTATGCTGAAGAAGGCGAAATCCGTGCCGCGAGGCTACCGAACGGTGACACCTTATCTAATTATCAAAGATGCAGCGAGCGCAATCGATTACTACAAACAGGCGTTTAAGGCGAAGGTATTGATGTGTTTATCCGAACCCAGCGGCAAGGTCGGACACGCCGAAATCAAAATCGGGGATTCTCGGATGATGCTGGCCGACGAGTACCCCGAGATGGGATCGCGTGGTCCGCAATCCTTCGGCGGCTCACCGGTGAGTATTCTTCTCTACGTGGATGATTGCGATGAAATATTCAACCGGGCCATCGCTAAGGGAGCCAAAATCGTCAAACCGATAAGCGATCAGTTTTACGGCGATCGGGCCGGAACTCTAGAGGATCCATTCGGACACGTTTGGACAATTGCTACCCACAAGGAAGACCTCACGTCTGAAGAAATATTGCAACGTGCCGCCGCCAGATCCGGCTAAAGCGTCCAACTGCAGCCGAAACCAACGCCAATCTTATCCGTTGACATAGGCACTCGATGCTCAAGCCCTGACTTTGGCAGCGCTTGAAAGTTCTTCAGTAAACTTCATACTCGTTCTGAGGCTCAAAAACTGACTTCGCCTTGGCATGGACGTTGCCTTTGATGATCAAGCCAGTAAAGCGGAGATCTAAGGATAGCCGGCAATATGGCGATTTCAAAGATATAACCGCCTGTCTATTGTCCGGGAAGCACATAATGGTTGTCCGACGGACTCAAATATATACATTTTTGTTCTTTGCAGTAGTGGCTTTTCAACAGGGCTGCAGGACAGGTCCGGTTGGGCCGGCACCTCAGCGTGCGTCTGAAGCCGAAAAAGCGGAGTCCACCGGCAAGAGTGATGCGCAGACCAAGTCGGAATCGACCCAAATTGACCAGCAACGCAACAAAGAGCCGAAGCTTTCAAGTGAACCCAACCAAACCGAACGCTTACCAGAATCCATTGTCGGCGCGCCGGGAAAAGAATTGGCTTCTTCCAAAATCGCTTACGATACGGTGCTGATGGAAAGGTCGCCCTACGCATCGATCCACGCCGGATGGCAATACCGAAAAGATCGGCAAGGCCAAATCGTCGGCTTTGAATTTT
Source organism: Binatia bacterium (assembly GCA_036505755.1). GTDB lineage: Bacteria > Desulfobacterota > Binatia > UBA9968 > UBA9968 > DP-20. The sequence goes on from DASXSW010000698.1 coordinate 1,316, forward strand.
CAAACCGCGGCGGCAACGGGATCCTTCCTCCCCGTTATGACATCGGAAAGAATTTGCTTTTCACCAGGGATTTCCAATTTCGCTTTGACGACCGGGCGCGACAGGATATTCAGCTATTTATCTCGGATTGGGCACCGTCCCGGGACAAACAGTTTAGACTCAGCGGGCTCATGAACAGCATCTTCCATTTTTTTCCGAGAAACTATTTGCCAGCGATTGTTGGCTCGGGCGCGCGCTACGTTGTCACGCTCCCAACCGGCGAACAAGTCGAATTTGACGCCAAAACTCGTGAGATCCTCGGCGGCGTATTCTCCGAAACCGCGGTGGACCTCAATCCCGATCGAGCGGCGCGCAAGTTCCCCGGCGTCAATTACGTCGGCAAAGGCGTAGTCGTGCGCGCCAATGCTCGGGGCACTGACCCGAGAATGGGCAACACCGCGACGATCACTACGGGAACGCCGGCCACCGATTGCGAAAAAGGGATCGCTTGCAGCCAATGCCAAGTTCCGTCCAAAGAACTCTGGCATCAAAATGGCGCGGTTCGCTTCAAGTTTTCCACGGACCAGGAATTTGATCGGTACCTGTTATCACGCTGCGGATTTGGCCTACCCGGCCCCGCCATGATTGCCCTGCCGCGCGAGTAATCCTCCACCCAAAAGCTCGATAATCTTCGTTACCGAATCGATAAGCTTCTCAATCTTTCACGATCGAGAGGATTGCTTTCGACGCTGATTGTCCGTCAGGACGCGCCTGGATAACCAACCGAGGGCGAGAGGCGTCAATACTCCCATACCAAAAACTAACCGGGGCAAAGCCATCAAGCAAGAGCCCCATTGCCCGCCACCGGAGCGGGCTTGCTCCTCCCACGGTTTCAAGACTCAAAGCCCAAGTATGCTTTCAAATTGACAGTGTGGCCTCAAAGCCGTTATACCGGCGCTGGTTGGTGCATAATTTAGCTTGCCCGCCGATTCTATTTGGCCGACCCACTGAAGCGAAAATTTGGAGGAGACAAAAATGAAAAAAATTAGCGCGAGTAAATGCCCAACTGTTTCATCTTGGTTACTGGCGCTGTGGGCGTTGATTGTGGCTGAGGCGGCAAGCGCCAATCCTTATCTGGCCAAGGTCGGCGAAGCGCCGACGACTGTGCATGTTGCGACATGCGCGGTCTCCGGCGGATTCATTCACCTCTATACCGCCATGGACAACGGCCTTTTTGACAAATACGGCCTCAAGGTCGATAACAAATTTATTAGCGGCAGCGCTATGAACCTCGCTGCTTTGTCGGCTGATGAGGTCCAATTTCTCTATTGCGCCGCCGACGGCACGATTCCCGGATTAGCCAGCGGCGTCGATGGCAAGCTGGTGGCATCACCCCTCGTGGGATTGCCCTACGTGCTCTTGGCCCATAAAGATATCAAGCGGCTGGAGGATCTCAAGGGAAAAAACATCGGGGTCTCTAAAGCAGGGGATTTGGATGACCGCCTGATGAAGGCTCTGCTGAAGAGACACAACCTCAGTGCGGCTGAAGTCACCATCCGGCCCATTGGTGGCAGCCAATCGGAACGATACAATGCGATGATGGGAGGCATTATTGAAGCAGCGCCGGTCACACCCCCGTTGGACGCGCGCGGAAAGAAGGACGGCCTCAACAATATTTACAATCTCAAGGATCTCAATCTGCCTTTCATATATAGCTCTGTGCATACGAACTCCAAAACCTTGAAGGAACGACCGCAACTAGTGCAGCGTTTCGTTGCGGCGATGGCCGAATCGGTCTATTTCGTAGAGAAGAATCCGGACAAGGCGAAGGCCGCGCTCAGCAAAGTGCTGAAGATCTCTGAATCGGATATTCTGCAATCGGCCTACGACGCCTATGCGATATCGTTGATCAACCGATCGATGCTCGTCCCGGCCAATGCGCTGGCGGAAGCTGTGGAAGTAGCGCGTGAGAGCGGCACGAACGTGCGCAAGAAACCGGCGGAGCTTTTTGACAACAGCTTTGCCGAACAGTTGCAGAAGAGCGGTTTTCTCAAAGAAATATGGGGTGCAGAGTTCCGTTAGTGTGGTGGTTTAGAAATGCGTTGTAGAACTCCTAACGTCATCTGGAGCGAAAACCTTTCTTGCCCGTTTTTTCCTAAGCGGGATTAAAAAGCATGGCCGAAAAAAAAGGCCTTACTTCGATTCTACCGAAGTAAGGCCGTTGCTGCCCGTGAACGTTAACCGTTCTGCTACTACTCTTTCGGCGCCGCTCGATAGGCTGGCTGTTCGGTCCCGACGTCACTCGAAGAAGTCACCTCCTGATAAATCTTTGCGCCGCTCTTTTTGAACTCCTCGGCTTTTTCCTCCATGCCGATTGCCAACGCCGCCTGCTCCTCGATGCCTTTTTGCGCCGCGTAGTCGCGCACGTCCTGGGTGATTTTCATGGAGCAGAAATGCGGGCCGCACATGGAGCAGAAATGAGCCACTTTGGCCCCCTGCGCCGGCAACGTCTCGTCGTGAAATTCGCGCGCCGTGTCGGGATCCAAGCTCAGGTTGAACTGATCCTCCCAACGAAATTCGAAGCGCGCGTGGCTTAGAGCGTCGTCGCGCAGTTGCGCGCCCGGATGACCCTTCGCCAAATCCGCCGCGTGGGCGGCGATCTTGTAGGCGATGACACCGTCCTTCACATCTTTCTTGTCCGGCAGTCCAAGGTGCTCCTTGGGCGTTACGTAACAAAGCATCGCCGTGCCGTACCAGCCGATCATCGCCGCGCCGATGGCGCTCGAGATGTGATCGTACCCGGGCGCGATGTCGGTGGTGAGCGGGCCGAGGGTATAGAACGGCGCTTCGTCGCACCACTCGAGTTGTTTCTCCATGTTCTCTTTGATCAGGTGCATCGGGATGTGGCCCGGGCCCTCGTTCATCACCTGAACGTATTGCGCCCACGCCCGCTTTGTCAGCTCGCCTTGCGTGTATAACTCAGCAAACTGGGCCTCATCATTTGCGTCAGCAATACTGCCTGGTCTCAGGCCGTCGCCGATGGAAAAGCTGATGTCGTACGCGGCCATGATCTCGCAGATTTCGTCCCAATGTGTGTAGAGAAAACTTTCCTGATGATGCGCCAAACACCACTTGGCCATGATCG
>DASXSW010000699.1:0-8008 GCA_036505755.1 Binatia bacterium
GTCGGCCAATTTGAGCATGCGCATGATCGAGGCGATGGTACCGACGCGGTGGACGTCTGCGGGACTGGGATTTTCCTCCGCGGAATTGATTTGCGAGACCAGAAAAATCAAGCGGTCTCGCGAAAGCGCCTCTTCGACGGCACGAATTGACACATCACGACCAACAAACAGGGGTAGCATCATGTAGGGATAAATGACGATGTCGCGGATCGGTAAGAGCGGCAGGACATCGGGAATCTCAACTTGAGAACCTTTGTTATCTGGACTCTCAGCTTTCCATTCAGTCTCGCTCATGATGGCTCCAATCTGCCTGACAACTTGTGCGGTTAGCCGAATAATTCCTTCATCTTGTCGATAAATCCCTTAGCAAGGGGATTGAACTCTTCACCGCCAAGTGCTGCGAACTCTTTCAATAGATCCTTCTGCTTGGCTGTCAGCCGCGTGGGAGTTTCAACAGTGACACGGACATGTTGATCGCCTTGGTGATATCGCTGAAAGTCCTTGACTCCTTTGCCCTTCATGCGAAATACTTTGCCTGACTGAGTGCCCGGCGGGATCTTCATTTTGACTTTACCTTCCAATGTCGGCACGTCGATTTCCGCGCCGAGAGCCGCTTGCGCGAAACTAATCGGTACATCGCAAATGATATCGAGGTTGTCACGGACAAAAATCGGATGAGGCTCCACATGAATGACAACGTATAGATCGCCAGGCGTTCCTCCCGTCGGACCGGTTTCCCCTTCGCCCCGCAGTTTCAATCGCGAGCCGGTATCCACGCCGCCCGGAATCCTTACACTCAGCGTGTGCATTGTGCGCACGCTTCCCGCACCACCACAAGTGCTGCAGGCATCTTTAATGATTGTGCCCCGGCCTTGGCACTGGTTGCATGTCCGTGACACACTGAAAAATCCTTGCTGGAAGCTCACCTGGCCGCGACCGCGGCAGGTCGGACAAGTCTGTGGCGCCGTGCCGGCCTTGGCTCCGCTGCCGCGGCAAGTGTCACATGGACCATGGCGGGGAATTTTAATTTTTTTTTCGGTGCCCGAAACGGCTTCCTCAAATTTTAGCGATAAGTTGTAGCGCAAATCCTCGCCGCGAGCGCGGCCACGTCGTCTGCCAGTACTGCCACCGAAAAACTCTCCAAAGATATCGCCGAATATATCTTCAAAACCGCCCGAAAAGTCGGCCCCGCCCGCGAATGGACCACCGTCGCCAAATGCCGCGTGGCCGAACTGGTCATACTGCGCACGCTTCTGCGCGTCGGAGAGCACCGAATAGGCCTCGGAAACTTCCTTAAATTTTTCTTCAGCTTGTTTGTCGCCCGGATTACGATCTGGATGATGTTGAAGTGCCTGTTTTCGGTAGGCCTTTTTGATATCGTCTTCGCTGGCGTTTCGACTGACGCCAAGCAAATCATAGTAGTCTTTCTTGCTGCTCAAATCCAATCCTTTAGATTTCTAAATTTCTGTATAAGCAAGAAAGCCCCTCTCCTCTATTTCGCTGGGAGCAGGGGCTTCGAGTAAGGAAAAGTCTAGCTCGCCCCGCGATTATTCCTTAACCTCCGTGAAATCGGCGTCAACCACATCGTCTTTCTTTCCGCTCGTACCCCCACCCTTATCATCGTGTTTCTCAGCGGTGTCATGCGGTGCCGCTTGTTGTTGCGAGGCCTTGGCATACATGGCTTCCGCGAGTTTGTGTGAGGACTGGCTCAATTGTTCCGCCGCTTTCCGCATGGCCTCGGCATCCTGGCCTTCTAAAACTTCCTTGGCCTTCTTGAGCGCCTCGTCAATGCTCTCTTTGACGCTCGGATCGAGATCGCCGCCATACTCTTTGAGCGATTTTTCGGTCGAATAGATCAAAGAGTCGAGCTGGTTGCGCGCTTCCACGGTGTCCTTGCGCTTCTTATCTTCAGCAGAGTGGGCCTCGGCGTCTCGCACCATTTTCTTGATTTCTTCTTCGCTAAGGCCGCTCGACGCCGTGATTCTGATCGATTGTTCTTTGCCCGTTCCAAGGTCTTTCGCCGCCACGTGGACGATACCGTTGGCATCGATGTCGAAAGTCACTTCGACTTGTGGTACACCGCGCGGCGCCATCGGGATACCGACGAGATCGAACTGGCCGAGCAACTTGTTATCCGCAGCCATTTCCCGCTCGCCCTGGAAGACGCGAATCGAAACCGCCGACTGGTTGTCTTGTGCTGTGGAGAAAACCTGACTCTTTTTCGTCGGGATAGTCGTGTTGCGTTCAATTAATTTGGTAAAAACACCGCCGAGGGTTTCGATGCCGAGTGAAAGCGGTGTAACATCTAAGAGCAACACGTCCTTCACTTCGCCAGTAAGCACGGCGGCTTGAATCGCCGCTCCAACGGCGACGACCTCGTCCGGGTTCACGCCCTTGTGAGGATCTTTACCGAAGATTTTCTTTACTCGTTCCTGCACGGCAGGCATGCGAGTCATACCGCCTACCAAAATGACTTCATGAATATCTCCGGCGCTAAGCCCAGCGTCCTTTAACGCTTGACGGCACGGGCCCTCCACTCGATCGATCAAGTCGGCGCACAAAGCTTCAAGTTTCGACCGGGTCAACTTCATGTTCAAATGCTTTGGCCCCTGTTGGTCAGCGGTGATGAACGGCAGATTGATGTCGGTCTCCATCGACGAAGAAAGTTCGCATTTTGCCTTCTCTGCCGCCTCTTTGAGACGCTGTAGCGCCATCCGGTCCTTGCGCAGATCGATGCCCTGGTCTTTCTTAAACTCGTCGGCCAAATAGTCAATCACTCTCTGATCGAAATCTTCGCCGCCTAGGAAGGTATCTCCATTGGTTGCTTTTACTTCGAAGACGCCGTCACCCAACTCCAGAATTGAGATATCGAAAGTGCCACCGCCGAGATCGAAAACAGCGATCTTTTCATCTTTCTTTTTGTCCAAACCATAGGCCAAAGACGCTGCTGTCGGCTCATTGATGATGCGCAAGACATTTAAACCCGCAATGCGTCCGGCATCCTTAGTTGCTTGCCTTTGGCTATCATTAAAGTATGCCGGGACTGTAATGACCGCCTCGGTGACCTTCTCGCCCAAATAGTCCTCCGCGGTCTGCTTCATTTTTTGCAGGATGAAAGCGGAAATTTCGGAAGGACTATACCGTTTGCCGCGAATTTCGACCCAGGCATCGCCGTTATCATTGCGCACGATCTTATAAGGAAGCAGGTTAGACGCTTTTTGAACCATGGGATCGTCGGTCCGTCTTCCAATCAAACGTTTGACAGCTGAAATCGTATTCTCAGGGTTAGTGATCGCTTGTCGCCGGGCGATTTGTCCGACTAGTCGCTCACCACTATCGGTAAAGGCGACAACGGAAGGGGTTGTACGACTACCCTCCGAATTGGCGAGGACATTCGGGTCCCCAGCCTCCATAATCGCCACACAGGAGTTGGTCGTCCCTAAGTCAATCCCGATAACTTTTGCCATTTCTATTACTCCTCGGTACTTCTTGTCGGATAATATGAACGAAACTTTATTTAATCATCGCTTGGGCCATTTTCAACCGTGCTTTCGCCGTTTTTTTTCTCTTTTGTTCCTGGTGCCTTAGCGACACTTACGAGGGCCGGACGAAGCAATCGGTCGCGAAATGTATAACCCTTATGGAATTCTTCGACGACGGAATTCGGTTCATGGTCAACGCTTTCTACCTGAGCCATGGCTTCGTGCTTCGACGGATCAAAAGGCTGCCCGACTGCTGGGACCTGAACGACTCCGTGCTTCATCAGGACGTCTAAAAGACCTCGCAGAACCATTTCAACACCCTCGACTAGCGGCTTACCATTTCCGCCACCCGAAGCATGGGCAACAGCACGTTCCAAGTTGTCGACCACCGGCAGCAGATCTTTGATCAATGCTTCATTGGCGGAACGAATCACCTCGTCCCGTTCACGCGCGGTTCTTTTTTTGAAGTTATCCAGTTCCGCCATTTGGCGAAGCAAGCGATCGTAGTTATGTTTTGCTTCTAGTTCCTTCGCCTCTAGCTGTTTTTTCAGGGTCGCAATTTCAGATTCGAGAGGGCTTTGACTAGCTTCTTGCGTGGCTTCGGTCACTGATTCATCCGCAGCGATATCTTCGCCGTTTTTTTTCGTTTCTTCTTCGGACATCCTTAGTCTTCCCCCTAGTGTCGGTTCTCACAAGTTAATCACGAAGGGTTTTCGTGTCAAGCTGCCATGGATAAATTCTCTTGATATTTTAGATAGTTGCGTGATTTGATGAAAAGTGGTAAAGTCGAGCCCAATAATCCTCATGATAATTCATTATAGATATGCGCGCTAACCATGTTACCCCGGCGATCGTGCTGCGTTCACGACCGTTTGGTGAGTCTGATAAGATTGTTTCCTTTCTTACTGAAAACTATGGAAAGCTCACCGGCATCGCCAAAGGAGCACTGCGGTCACGCAAGCGCTTCGTGAATTCGTTAGAACCCTTCGCGCTGGTAAATCTCTCCTTTCAAGATCGTCCTCATAGTAATCTGGCTTTTGTACTCGCCGCCGATCTCAGACTGGCCTTTAGACAATTGATTACTAGCTTGGATCGAATTTCCTACGCTGCTTACTTGGTCGAAATCACCGATGGACTGACTGGCGAACGGGAGGAAAATCCAGCGGCCTTTCAACATTTAAAAGAGGGTTTGGTTTATTTGGAAGAAAATGGCACGTCGCTCCGTTTTCTCACTTTTTTTGAGCTAAAACTGTTGCGTTTAGCCGGGTATCAACCAGTCCTAGATAGCTGTAAGAGGTGCCACAAAGAGACAGGCCAACTCAACGACGTAGTTGCTTCACATTGGAATTTTAGTCCGATTGACGGTGGGATTCTTTGTGATCTATGTTCGCGCTCGCGTAGCGAGCTCTTACCACTTAGCGCAACCGCCGTCGAGGTATTGACGGCGCTACAGGTGGACAGCGCCGCTTTGCCGTGCCACTTCTCACTGCCCTCAGCGGTCATAAAAGAAATCCGCTCGGTGGTGCTGCGATTCATCCAATATCACGTCGATCGAGAAATTAAATCGGCGGGCTTTCTGTCTCAATTCTCTTCCGTTTAGTCTGGCGCGGCGTGAGCTCGTTCGGCCACAACACGGCAATAGCAATCATCCACTAATGTGACGAGGATCAAAAAAATGCCGAACAAGAAAAAGAGCATCTTCTTCTTTGGGAATGGTAAAGCTGAAGGCAACGCCCAAATGCGCGAATTGCTCGGCGGCAAAGGTGCCGGTCTTCATGAAATGACTCGCATTGGCGTACCCGTACCGCCCGGTTTTACGATCAGCACTGAAGTTTGCAGCTATTTTTACGCGCATCGTCGCAGATATCCTAGTGGCCTTGAGACAAATGTCGCGGCGGCGCTAGCGCGAACAGGAAAAATTCTTGGCCGCCGCTTCGGTGATACCGACAATCCACTATTAGTTTCGGTTCGCTCTGGCGCGCGCGAATCGATGCCAGGGATGATGGACACGGTTTTAAACTTAGGCCTTAACGACCGGACTGTGTCAGGTTTGATTCGTCGCGCCAACAATGCTCGGTTTGCTTTTGATAGTTACCGACGCTTCGTTCAGATGTACGCGGACGTCGTCCTGGGAATTAAGGCGAAGGACAAAATCGAATCCGATCCACTCGAAGCCATTTTCGAACGCAAAAAAAAAGCCCGCGGTGTGCGTTTCGATACTGAACTCAGTGCGGCAGATCTAGAAGATCTTGTCGTAGAATATAAGGACGAGATCAAAGCCAGATTAGGAAAAGAATTTCCCGATGATCCAATGGAGCAATTGTGGGGCGCGATCGGCGCCGTGTTCGGCTCGTGGAACAATGACCGGGCCATCGCATACCGCGAACTTTACGGTATACCGCATAATTGGGGAACCGCGGTCAACGTTCAAGCCATGGTCTTCGGCAATCTCGGCGACAACTGCGCAACGGGGGTGGCATTTACGCGCGATCCAGCGAGCGGCGAGAAGCGCTTTTACGGCGAATTTCTGACCAATGCCCAAGGGGAGGATGTGGTTGCGGGGATTCGCACCCCCCGGCCGATCGGCGAGCTTGGTCAAGTCGTGCCCACGGCGGCACGCGAGTTACAGCGGATTTGCGGTCTTCTTGAGAGACACTATAGAGATATGCAGGATATCGAGTTCACTATCGAGGACGGCAAGCTTTGGATGCTGCAAACGCGCACCGGCAAGCGCACCGGCTTCGCTGCCGTACGCATCGCCGTCGATATGGTAGGCGAACGCATCATCAGTAAGAACGAAGGGTTAATCCGCATTGAACCGGATCAACTCAACCAGTTATTGCGCCCGATCTTCGATCAGCAAACGAAGGAAAAAGCTCATAAACAAGGAAATCTGCTCGGCAAGGGCTTGCCTGCGGGTCCAGGAGCTGCCACGGGTCGCGTCGTTTTTTATGCCGATGACGCCGTCGAGTGGAAAAAGCGCGGCGAGCGGGTTGTGCTGTGCCGCATCGAGACCAGTCCCGATGATATCCGCGGAATGGATGCGGCGCAGGGAGTGCTTACCGCCCGCGGCGGTATGACGTCGCATGCAGCGTTGGTAGCGCGGCAAATGGGCAAGGTTTGCGTGGCAGGTTGTGAGGTCTTGCAGATCGATTACGTGGCTCGGACTTTGAAGGTTGATCAAGCGGAGCTAAAAGAGGGCGATTGGATTTCGATCGATGGGAGCACCGGGGAAGTGTTTAAAGGAGAAATTCAAACCTTGCCGTCCGAAGTGCTACAAGTTCTCGTCGCTGGTTCGCTCGATCCGAAGAAGTCCCGGATTTACCAACATTTCACCAAGCTGATGAAGTGGGCCGACGCGGTGCGCACCCTTGGGGTGCGCACAAACGCCGATCAGCCCGACCAGGCCGCGATCGCCAAGGCGTTCGGCAGTGAAGGAATCGGCCTGTGCCGCACGGAGCACATGTTCTTTCAAGGTGATCGCATTCAAGCCGTACGTGAGATGATTTTAGCGGATGATGAAACGGGTCGCCGCCGCGCCTTGGCCAAATTGTTGCCGATGCAGAAGGAAGACTTCAAAGGCATTCTGGACATCATGGGAAGTCTACCCGTGACCATCCGCACTCTCGACCCGCCGCTCCACGAATTCTTGCCGAAAAGCGATGATGAAGTTGTCGAGCTAGCCCAGGTCATGGGCGTCCCGGTCGAGGTCCTGCGCAACAAAGTCAATGTCTTGCAGGAATTTAATCCCATGCTCGGTCATCGCGGCTGCCGCTTGGGTATCTCGTACCCGGAAATAACCGAAATGCAGGCGCAAGCGATTTTTGAAGCTGCATGCGAACTCCGACGCGAGGGCAAAAATCCGTTTCCCGAAGTGATGATTCCTCTAGTCAGCTCACGGCAGGAGCTGCACGAACAAAGAACTATCGTCGAACGCATTGCGAAAGAGACCCAAAAATCGTACGGGGTCAAGGTGCGCTACCTCGTGGGCACAATGATCGAGTTGCCGCGGGCTTGTATGGTCGCGGATGAAATCGCCGAAGAAGCGGAGTTTTTTTCCTTCGGCACCAACGATCTCACACAAACCTGCCTGGGCTTGTCGCGCGATGACGCGGGAAAATTCCTGCCCAGTTATGTTCTTCAAGGCTTACTTCCTGCAGACCCGTTTGTCAGTATCGATCAGGATGGTGTCGGCGCGCTCATGCGTATCGCTGTGACCAAAGGGCGAAAGAGACGCAAACGGTTGGAGATGGGAATCTGCGGCGAGCATGGCGGCGATCCGAAATCGGTGGAGTTTTGTCATGATATTGGACTAAATTACGTCAGTTGTTCACCTTATCGGGTCGCCGTTGCCAAACTGGCTGCCGCGCAAGCTGCATTGCGTAAAAATCGTTAATGCTTTCAGGCGTATAACCCACATTTGTTACATTATAAAACCGCATTCTTTTAAATTGGCACGTTGTACATTTTATTGACAGAATATGAGTGATCTACGATAATTTACTCCTTTTCGTAGATTTTTATTT
>DASXSW010000700.1:0-3515 GCA_036505755.1 Binatia bacterium
CCGACGCGGAGGGCGATGCCCGGTATGCTCCGATAGAGGCGCGTGACTCTGAACTGCGTGCCACCCAGCTCCGCCAGGACATAGCTTTGCGCGCTCAAGATCGCCTTTCGTTGCAACGCAATCAGTTCCTCACTTAGTTGATCTTCGCGCTGCCATGGGGTTCGTAATCCCGCCAGCACGAGAATGGTGCCGTCGTTTGCCACTCGCTTGAATAGTTGCGCCGGCACCTTTTCCGCCGACACGCTCTCCTCATTTGCCGCAGGACGATCGAGCAATACGTTCGTTACGTTGACCGACCGCGCCAACTCTGCCAGAGCATCCGCGCCGACCTCTAAGGCGATACCGGGAATGCGATCGTATCGGCGAATAACCTTGTAGGTTCTTCCTTCCAATTCGGTGAGCAGATTCTTCTGAATGGACGCGATGGCGTCGCGCTGAGCGTTGACTTGATCTTCGCTCAATGTTGACTCCATTTGCCACGGCGTGTTCAAACCAACGAGCACCAACGCGGTTCCATGGGCAAGCGCATGATCGATCACCTCGCCGGGAATCTTTCCAGTTGTTTGCGCCATCGCGACCGGTGCCGAGACAAACAGCAAGACCGCAAAGCAGTTCGTTGTTAAGAAGGAGATGTTTTTCCGAAAGAAGGTTTTCATGGCCACCTCGATCAGAACGGATGAACCACCAAGTTACCGGGTGAGAATCGAATCTATGCTTTTCCTGGTGATGATCCTAGACCTTTTCGGTAGTCTATTCCAGGGATTCGCGAATCCAGAGCCGTGACCCGCGGCATGACAGGACTCAATAACGGTACGGAAGGATTCGGTCTATCGCTGTTGCACCGGTTGATTCACTTTTGAAAGAGAGAAAGGGGGTTAACCGGTGGATCGATAAACTCCTTGAAGCGAAAGCGTTCGATTCCGATGATTGGCATCTTAGTGGCAATTAAACTGACTCGGCGGCCAAGTTTGACGGGCACATGTGCGCCGACTTGCGCACTAACGGTTAGACCACTATCGAGGCGGACATGAAGCCAGTGATCCACTCGTATATCGCTACCCGATGCTCGGGTCTCGAACGAAACTATGTTTCCGGTCACCTCGCGCGTATCCCCTGGTACATACACGCCATAGAAAAACACAGAAATGAGCGTTAGAAATAGGGCGCATAGTGTTATGCCCAGTAACAGAGGCCGCTTAGAGCCATTTAGCCAACCCATGACGCTTGCCATGGTTCGACTATAAGCTTCGAGTCGAACCGGTCGAGGTTCGAGACCCCAATTATTTCACTTCGGCCGCGGATATGTCTTAACACTGTGAGTCAGCCCCATACGCACCATCATCTCGGCGGTCTGAATGCTGGTTTTAAGCGCGTCCATCACCGGTACGCCGAGCTCCTCTTCGAATTCCTTCGGTGAATACTGCACCGGCACCATGGTAACACCCATGGGCACGATGATCTCGGCGTCGTTATTGTCGATCAGGTCACGGGCCACTTTGATAAATCGCTCGCGCATGGCGCCGCGGCTCTTTGAGCTTTCAGGGAGTGGGATACCGATGCCGCGAATAGCGACGACCGAATCGGCGACCCGCCACGCATGCATCTGCTTGCGCATGAAGGGAATGCTTTTGTCTTGATAGGCGATCACGCCCAAACGGCTGCTCAGCTGCGCGCCGAGATGCAGAACGGACTGTCCCGCGCCTACGATGGGAATGCGGACCAAATTTCTCGCCAGCTCAACTCCGGCATCCAAAGTTCCGAATGGCACCAAGGCATCGTAGCCGTCGGTTTCCGCCTTTTGAGCAATTTCCGCTACCAGGGGGCCCGCGGAAAGGGAATTGACTTGAGAGTTGGAGCGACGAAAGAACGTCGCTTTGATTACACCGAAACCGATCTCCGTCCCTGGAGAAGCACATTTCAATACGGCCTGTCTACGCCGCTCGTCTTCTTCGGGCGGGTATTCGCCCATCACCACCATGAGTTTCATTGGCTGTTGCCTCTTTTCTATGTGTCCGCGCGGAATATGTCGTATTCACGAAACCGTTGTCAAATGAATTAGCGAATCGGTCCGGGTAGTGATTCAGTTGGCTCAAGATCTCTCACTTCGTTCGAGATGACAGATTAATTGGTTTGCTGTCATTCCGAGCGGAAGCGAGGAATCTTTCTCGACCTGAAGATTCGTAGCGCATTCTAACTGAACCACTACCTGATCTGGAGGCGACTTGACAGAAAGTGAGCGCCGTTATTTATTGAGCCTCCTATGAACATACAAAACGGCGCGCTGGGACATATCGTTCTCAATGTGGCGGATCTTAGAAAATCGGCACGGTTTTACCGTTCGATTCTCGGACTGAAAGTATCCGCCCGCAATCTTCGAACGAAGATGATCTTTTTGAGTTACGGCAAGGAACATCACGATATTGCATTGCAAGCTTTGCCCAAGGGCGCGAAACATGCGGCGGAAAATGGCGTGCCCAAGCTGCATCATTTCTGCATCTACGTCGACTCGAACGATATCATCGATAGGATCCATCCCGTCTTGAAAAGGCACAAAATTCCCATCGTCAGCGGACCGGAGACGTTAGTGGTTGCCGGTAATCGGTCGATTAGTTTTCTCGATCCCGACGGCAATCGCGTCGAGATTGCTTGTAACGTGAACAAGTTCAAGTTTGACGAGCGTAGGAAACGTAAACGGTAGCGCGGTTTTCAACGCCGGCTTGCCAAATTCAACGGTTGTTCGAGGTGAACATGTCTGCTGAAGCAGTTTTGAGTGGCAAGACGCTGTCGCCGCAGGAGCTTTGCGACGTACTCGTGGACGAAGTAAAGAACGGCCACGCGCGTTTGCATCACCCGTTCTATCTCGATCTATACGAAGGTAAGTTGCCGTTGGCGGCTATTCGAGTTTGGGCGAAAGAGGCATGGGGGATATTTGCCTACAACGTCGCGATCAATACGGCGAAGTTGGTCCGCTGCCAATTGTCCGGCATCCACGATCCTGAGATTCATAAAAAATTCGTCGACATTATTCATTCCGAGGTCGGTTACAAATACTTCGAAGGTTCGCCGCGTCCGGTTTTGGGCCACCGCGCGCTTTTTCTCCGATTCGGTGAAAGCATCGGCATCCCGGCCAAGGAATTGGAGCGCTGCGAGGCCGAAGAGGATTTTTTGCCGACAACCGTTCTGGCACGCGTCGGCTGGCTCGACATCGCGCTCAGAAGCAACCACATTCTCGAACAAGTGGCCTCGACCAATTGCTGCAACGAGTTTTCCAATCAATTGACCGGGGGCAAGTTCTTCCGAGCATTCCGGGATCATTACGGTTTGAAGCCGCACGATATCGAATTCTTCGCCGAGCATGGCGAAGCGGACACCGAGCACAGCAACATCGGCTATGAGTTGGTGGAACAATTCGCCACGACTAATGAGCTGCAAGTGCGAGTCTTAAAGGCATTGCGCAAAGGTCTGTCCATCTGGTGGGCATTAACCGACGGCGTGGCGCGAGAGTGCGGGAAGTT
>DASXSW010000701.1:0-4206 GCA_036505755.1 Binatia bacterium
TCTGATCAGCCGGCGGGCTATCGGTGAATAAATAAATTTCGCTGACTACGGATAAAATCCCGGTGAGAGAACAATGTAATTCCGTGACCGGCTCGTGCAGGGCGGTGTCGTAGAGCATGTTGGTTCGTTCTCGGAGGTCGCTATGTCGTTGGTATTCTCGCTCCTGTTCAAGTTTGTAATCGGATTGGGATTCGCATTGATCGCCACGGTCCCTACGGCGGCACAAGACTTCTACAAGGGCAAGACGATCGTTTTGATCGTCGGCACCTCCGCTGGGGGAGGATTCGATACCTACAGCCGCATGCTTGCACGCCTCTTTGGGAAATACCTGCCGGGAAATCCCAATATCATGGTTCAGAACATGCCCGGTGCCGGGCAGCTCATAGCGGCCAACCACCTGTATAGTAGGGCACAGCCCGACGGCTTGACCGTCGGCCATTTCTCGGGATCCGTGATCTTCAGGCACGTCTTGGGAGATCAAGGCGTGACGTTTGACGGCAGGAAGTTCGATTGGCTGGGAACGCCGGCTCCTGAGCGGCATACTTGCGTTCTTACCGAGAAGAGCGGAATAGAAACTATCGACGATTGGTTCAGTTCAAAACGACCCATGAAATTTGGCAGTCTCGGACCAGGTAATTCCACATCAGCCTGGCCCCGTCTGTTCAAAGCAGTGCTCGGCCTTCCAACAAGTGTTATCGAAGGATTCAAAGGCACATCCGATGTTCGTCTGGCCGCTGAGGCCGGAGAGATTGACGGGGCATGCTGGGGATGGGATTCCATCAAAGTCACCTGGGCGAAGGGCGTTGAATCGGGATTCGTGCGCCCGGTTGTGCAAGCAACCCTCGAACCGCAGGCCGATCTACCAAAGGTTCCGGTTGCGGTCCAGCAAGCTAAGACAAAAGAGGGACAAGATTTGCTGAGGCTGGCGGCTCAGGCTTACGGTCCCTCCTCCATCGCATACTCGGTGCCGCCAGGGTTGCCGAAGGAACGCTTACTTACGCTTCAAAAAGGATTTATGGCGACGATGAAGGACCCCGAGTTCTTGGCAGAGGCAAGAAAGGCCAATCTCGTGGTCAATCCCCTGGACGGTCCGACCGTCGCCAAGACAGTGGCGGAGCTTTACAACGTGGAGCCGAAGGTGCTCGATAAATTTCGCGAGATTATCGATGTCACTCCGGCACAGCGCTGATGAGTCGACTCTACGAAGCGTCACAGTTCCTTCAATCGTATTTTAGAGGGAGTTCCTGTTTTCTGGTTCGAGAGACTCCTATTGTTGAGGCCCGTCAATAGGGTTGGCCTTGTATAGATGAACAAAGCGCGATTCAGATATCAACCGCCTGCTCGTAGGAAACCCCGGTATCCGGCGCGGCGTCGAAGAGGTTGCGTGCGTGCATCCAGGCTTGGGTCTTTTCAAACATCGCTCGTGTATAGGGCTGGGGAACGACACGTTCACCGACCCCGAAACGCCGAACGTCGACTTTATCGCGAAAGCGCTCGGGAATCTCGTTGATGAAGTAGTGCTTGAACTGCTCTGGTTGCACATCGATATCGGCTTGTGCTCTGACCAGAGAACGCATATACCGCTCGACGTTTCCTGAATCCACGTGGCGGGGAAACATAAAGGCCATCATGAATGTCGTGGAGACGATTCTCCGAAAGCCATGTTGTTCCAGCAGGTACAATTGCGGTCCCCAGACATTCACCGCAGGTATCTTGCGCGCCAGGGCGGCATCGACGCGAGACCAAGACGATCCGACGAATTTGAGCGCGATGTCTGCGGGAGTTAGAAATACCTCGAGAGCCTGCAGAGCGGAATAATGGCTCCCTGAATGGTAGCCGACCGCGACGTCTGTGCGTGCCAGATCGCGGGGCTCGGAAACGCTGGAATCCCCCGGAACCACAATCGCTGCTTCACAAACGCTGTAAGCCTTTCCCCACATCACGCCTTCTTCAACCTTCGCCGCCTGGTTTACCGTCCAATGGCAAGCACAGCTGACATCGCCGGCGCCCTCGCCTTTGCGCCCATGTCCTTCGCTATAACGTTCGAACGCTCCAAAACGGTTGTCATCGAGCGGAATCGGCGAATCGACAGCGGCGAGTCGCGGCGTGTTCTTGCGGCTTCCTTCTAGGTTGAGTTCGTAGTTGAGCCCTTCCTCAGTGAAATAGCCCTTTTCGTCAGCGACCCAATCGTTGAGCCTGCCATGCGGCTGAATAATGAATTTCGTCATATCGCTGTCTCCCCGCTAATTATTTCTATTGCCATGCTAAGGCATCGTCTTGCACTTTTGCAAATCCGTACCGGTCCGGCGGATTGAGATGCAGTCCAATGCGAATCGCAGTCATAATTTTCGCGACTGTTGGTTACTTGCGTTCTCGCCCCTCGTTCTCGTAGAGTCGCTTGACGAACCCGCTCGCTTCGATCTCCCGCGCAAGCTTGTATGAGACGAATTGCTCTGGGTCGGCGTTTTTCGCTGCGGGCACTGTGCTTGAAAGTTCCGTCAGAATCGTACGTATCCCTTCGATTGTCGGAATCGGCAAAGCCAGATATTTGCTTGCGACATTACTGTAGCTATCATCCAATACCTCGCGGTCGTCGTTGCGCGTATATTTTTTCAACACCGTCAGGGCGGCTTCTTTATTGCGCTTGAAATCATGGATCGCTTCGATGTAGGCGAGCATGAATTCTTTCACGAGCCCTTCGTTTTTTTGGAGATAAGATTTCGTCGTGCCGATGGCCGACGTCGGGTAATGCAGCCCGAGGTTGGCGAGGTCACCCAGCTCGCGAAAGCCCGCTTTGCGCGCGATCAACGACGAGGTGCCGCTCAGCACTCCGGCGTCGAGCATTTTGGTCTGCATGGCGCGGACCGTGTCCTGCGTCGTGCCGATTTGCAGAATATTGACGTCGCGGTCGGGATTCAGACCCCATTTTTTGAGCGCCAGTCGGACGGCGAAATCCGAAGTGGCGCCGTAGCGGCTGACGCCTAATTTTTTACCTTTGAGTTGCGCCGGCTGGTAATCTCCGGCGCGCTGAAAACTTTGAAAATAAATCCGTTGATGAGGGCGGAAATTATGACTGTGTCGGCCCCCTGCAAAGCGGCTTGCACCAAGCCGGAACCGGAGAGCGAGGAAATTTCCAGATCTTTGGCGATCAGCGCCCGCAATGACACCGATCCAGTGCCCATGCCGACGAGCACCACATCGAGGCCGCGCTTCTCAAATAATTTGGTTTCCTTAGCAAACCCCAATACCGCGACCCCGCCGTCGGTAGAACCATAGCCGACGACGACTTTGATCAGCGGTTTTGCCTGCGCCGCCAATGCGCTTGGAGCATGAGCACCAAGTAAAACTATGAGAAGTACCGCAATCGCTAAACCGCGGCCATTTGTCCGCATGACCTCATCGCGATCAGCATCCCAGAGGATTGGCGACAACATGTTTTGCCGGTGTGAACACCGCTCTTCTGCGTCGAACGTATTCGTTGACGTGCCTGCTGTCAACTTGAACGGAAATGCCTGCTTAAGAAAACTATCAATCAGCACACGGGTTGGACGGAGCGTAGAATCAATCAGACTGCTAATGCGATTTTTCTCACTCCAACGTGATCGTCTTCAAAAACTCCGGAATGATTACCTTAATGTTGCGATCTATGGACTTGACCTCACGCTCCAAGCGCTGCGCTCTTCTTCTGACTGCTGCTGTCATGCCACTGGAAAGCGGCACGTGCCAATCGTCGTAGTGATGGACGATGACCGTTTTGGGGCGGAGAATCTTGATGGCCTCGGTCCAATCGTAGTTGCTGTTCTCGGCGAGGATCGCGACGTCGGGCTCTAATCCGCGGAGATTCTCTTCGATGAAGTTACCGGTGCTTTGGTCCAGCAGGCGAAGTTTGCCGAACGTAAAGTAATAGAGGTAACTTCCACCCTCGACGAAATGTTTTCCGAGAATCGGGCCTGACAGCGGGCTGATGATTTCCGCGGACTTAGGTTGCCGCTTTTGACCGCCCCGGTTCAGTACGCCGTGCTGGCTTTCGATAACCTGCACTGAGAAGTCCTTGAAATCCAATTTCTCGCCACCGCCGATAGTCGTCAATTGCGCTTTGTCGACGCCCGCGCTCAAGGAGAGATTGATCGTGGTTCTGGAGCCGATGACCTTGGCCTCGAAGCGCTTGGCGATGAATGGGATGTCAGCGATATGGTCGGCGTGGCT
>DASXSW010000702.1:0-2879 GCA_036505755.1 Binatia bacterium
CTATGGGTCGACGGAATGTGGCGGTGTGACCCTTTGCGGGATCGGCGAAAACCGGCCGGGCAACTTGGGCAAGCCATTCCCCAATGTCGAAATTCGAATCGCCGGTGATGGGGAAATCCTCGTCCGCGGGCCGACCGTAACTCCGGGCTATTTTAAAAATCCCGAGGCGACCCGCGAAGTGCTCGATTCGGACGGCTGGTTTTACACGGGAGATCTCGGCGCAGTCGACTCCGACGGTTCACTGCGGATCGTTGGTCGGAAGAAAGATATTTTTAATTGCTCCGACGGATCGAACATCTATCCGGGACTTATCGAGCTACTGTTGGAGAACGAATCCTTCATTCGACAAGCCGTGCTCCTCGGCGACCGACGTCCGTTCGTCGCTGCACTGGTGGTTCCGGACTGCAACCAGATCGCGCTGGCGCTCAACCGAGACCCGTCCACATTATCGAACTCTGAAATCGAGGCGGCGCTATGGACGCAGATCGCGCGGGTCAATGGCCGACTCGAATCCTATGAACAGATTCGCAAGATCGCGGTGATGAACGATGATTTTGCGCCGGAGGTGCGCAGTATAAACGTTTTTCAAAAAATCAAGGTGGACCGTAAAGTTGCCGCCGAACGTTATCAGCATGAGATCGACGAAATATATTCTTTGTCTGCGGAAGGAGATACGGAATGAGTCTGGTTGCGCTCATTACCGGCGGTGGCAACGGAATTGGACGCGCCGCTGCGCATCGCCTGGCAGCGGCGGGAATAACCGTCATCATCGCCGACTACGATCACGGTGCGGCCGAGCAGGTTCGCGGGGAAATTGTTGATGCCGGCGGCAAGGCCGACGCGCTATCGATCGATGTGACGGTCGCGCGTGAAGCCAAAGCGGTTGTTACGGATGTTGCGAGTCGGTTCGGTCGCGTCGATGTCCTAGCCAATATTGCAGGGGGCAGCTTTTATACCAAGCGCATCGAGGATTTTACCTGGACGGAATGGAAGCATGTCATCGATACCAACTTGAAAGGTACGTTCCTGATGTGCCGCGAAGTGGCGCCGATCATGCAAAAACAAAAGAGCGGGCGGATTCTCAACACGGCTTCGAATTACGCGGTCACCGGATCGGCGCTGCGCGCGCCCTATTCGGCGGCCAAAGCCGGCATCATCGCCTTCACGAAGAGTTTAGCGATGGAGCTTGCGGCGGATGGGATCCGCGTGAACACAGTCGCGCCCGGACCGACGGACACGCCACGGGTGATGGAAAAGGAAACCGGCGACGCGCGCAAGCAACGCTGGTATGCATCCATCCCGCTCGGACGGACGGGTAAACCGGAAGATCTCGCTGAGTTATATTATTTTCTCACGACCCCGGAGAGCGCGGCGATCACCGGCCAGACCTTTCATTGCAACGGAGGACTGCTCTAGCGATGAGATTACCAAACAAGGTGGCGGTGATCACGGGCGGAGCACAGGGGATCGGCCGCGCCATCGCACTCGGCATGGGACGCGAAGGCGCAAAAGTCGTCGTCGCCGACTTGCAAGGTGAGAAGGCGAAAACTGTCGCAGACGAGGCTCGGACGCTCGGCACCGACGCCATCGCCGTCGAGGTCAATGTCGCCAGCGAACTTTCCGTAAAAAAGCTCGCCGATCACACCTTCGAGCGTTTCGGTCGAGTCGACATACTCATCAACGATGCCGGCGTTTATCTCAAATCACCGGTCGTGAGCAAATCCGAGGAAGAGTGGGATCGTACCCTCGACGTCAACCTCGGCGGCAACTTCCTCTGCGCACGGGCGTTCGTGCCGGCAATGCGCACGCAGAAAAGCGGCCGCATTATCAGCATCGCGTCATCGATCGCCCACAGCGGCGCAAGAGAATTTGCCGACTACGCGGCTTCAAAGGCCGGCATTATCGGTTTTGTCAAAGCGCTGGCGCGCGAGCTTGGCCCCGACGGGATTACCGTCAACGCCATATGTCCGGGATCAGCGAATACCGAGATGCCGCGTCGCCACCGCTCCGAAGAGGAGACGATGGCGCGGTTGCGCGCAACACCACTGGGTCACGTCCTCGAGCCCGAAGATATCGCCGGTCCGATTCTCTTCCTCGCCAGCGACGCGGCGGCCTACATCACCGGGCAGGCGTACAATATCAATTGCGGCACGGTGATGATCTGAAGAGATTCACGCTGCCCCTGCTTCGCGCATTTCGTGAAAGGCCAAAAGAGACCGCTCGCATATTGACTTCGAACAATTCGTGATGCCACGAAAAATCTCAGCCTGTCTTGTTCCAAAGGCATGTCTTGTTATTCCGACTCTCAAGGTATAATGCGGTTAGCCACGCTGAGCCAGCAAAGCGATCGGGCTCGAGCTTAGAAAGCTTTCGTGAGATTGTTGATGGCTATGGGCTGCGTGCAATGACGCGAGTGCTGGGCATAGATTTGAGGAGAAGCTGATGGCGAAATCTGCATCGAAGTTCGGATTCGTAGAATGCGCCGACTTGATTAGCGAGCAGAAGTACGGCGTCGCGTTAAAGTTGTTCCAGCGCGCAGTAAACAAATTCCTCGATTCGAAGAGTTCTCCCAAAAGAACCGAGATCGCGCGGCAGTTGCAGGAGATCGGTACCGCATTGGAGGAGACTCTGAAGAAGGCATACGGAGATAAATGGGAGTCGCAGATACCCAAGTATGCCGATGAAGGAAAGCACCTCGCTTGTTCATTTTGTGGAAAGCATCAGCAAGAAGTGCGCAAGATGATCGCCGGACCGTCGGTGCATATCTGTGACGAATGCGTCAAGCTATGCGGCGGAATCATGGCTGAAGAGCTGGAAGCTGCCAAAGGTAGCGATGCAACGTCGAAGAAGCCGCTGGGCGATGCAAAAGAAGATCGGCT
>DASXSW010000703.1:0-10152 GCA_036505755.1 Binatia bacterium
GCCCACACCCAGGTAGGCACGGCGAATTTTTCCGTTTTTGATCAGCTGGCCGGCGACGAATTTCGCTGTGTTGATGGCCACTGCAAAGCAAATTCCCTGCGCCGGCAAAATGACCGCGGTGTTGACGCCGATGACCTCGCCCAGCGAGTTGGCCAGTGGCCCGCCGGAATTCCCCGGATTGAGCGCCGCGTCGGTCTGAATGACATTGTCAACCAGCCGCCCCGACTCGGAACGGAGCGAGCGACCCAACGCGCTGACCACACCGGCGGTGACGCTGTACTGAAAACCGAAAGGATTGCCGATCGCGATCGCGAGCTGGCCGACCCGAATCTTTTCGGAATCCCCGAGGGGTGCGGCGACCAGCCTGCCGGCGGAGATGCGGATGACCGCAACATCGGTGCCGGGGTCGTCGCCGACGATCGTCGCATCGAATCGACGCCCGTCGCTGAGGGTCACGGCGACTTTGTCGGTGCCGTGGACCACGTGGCTGTTGGTCAGGATAAAGCCGTCTGGAGTAAAGACGAAACCTGACCCGCTGCCGCGAGCCTCACGGCGTTCTCGGTTCGACATGCCGCGGGTTTGAGGCAGTGTTTTGGTGCCTTCGATGAAGACCACCGACGGGCTGATTCTATCGGCGGATTGGACCACGGCCCGCGAATAGGCGTCGAGCAACAACGTATCGCGCTCTGAACTCGGCTGATCGATCGGCTGAGGGGGCGGTCCGAAATCGTTGTTTAGGATTTTCTTTAAAGCCGGTGCTGTCATAATTCTTCCTCGATATGCAAAGTTAAGCATCGCTAGCCTTTCTGTTAAGTACGCACCCGCCGGTGCTATAGTATCGGTTGGGTAACCGGAGGAGACTGACGTGACGGCTAAGAAAACCAAGTGCCCAGCCGAGTTTACACTGGCGATGATCGGCGGGCGGTGGAAGATCCCGCTGCTTTTTCATCTAGCGAGCGGCGCCAAACGCTTTTCGGAGCTATCGCGCGCTTTGACCGGAGTGTCGCAGAAAATGCTGACGCAACAGCTCAGGGAAATGGAAAGGAACGGCCTCGTCGAAAGAAAAGTCTACGCGCAAGTCCCGCCCAAGGTCGAGTACGCCCTGACAGAGCTGGGAAAAAGTTTGCAACCCGTGGTCGACGCGATGTGCCAATGGGGCGAGGTGCATGGTGCGCCAACTTCAAGCCTGGAGATCCGTTATGATCATTAGCACCGGCGTCGATTTAGCCGAAGTAGATCGTATTCAAGCGGCGCTGGAAGACCCGCGCATCGGCCGCCGCTTCCGCGACCGGGTCTTCACCGAGAAAGAAATTGCCTACTGCGAAAAGAAGCAACGCGGCAAATACGAAAGCTACGCCGGCCGGTTCGCGGCCAAGGAAGCGGTGATGAAAGCGCTCGGGCGCGGCTGGGGCGCGAATGCGCGCTGGCTCGATATCGAAGTCGTGCGCGCGCGCAGCGGTAAA
Source organism: Binatia bacterium (assembly GCA_036505755.1). GTDB lineage: Bacteria > Desulfobacterota > Binatia > UBA9968 > UBA9968 > DP-20. The sequence continues at coordinate 1,464 of DASXSW010000703.1, forward strand.
CCGGAGATCTCCCTGCATGATAAAACCGCCAAACTTGCCGACCAGCTGGGAATTCGTCGTTGGGCGCTGTCGATCACGCATACGAAACAACATGGACTGGCTTACGTCATCGCGCAGGATGAATAAGTCAAAGGAAGAAGAATCTTCTTGCCGCAAAAAACCTCACGCCGCATAGCCGCAACCAGAAGTGAATCCCTAATCAGTGGTCGAGGATTGATGTAGGGGCAACCCCCCGTGGTTGCCCATCCGGGCAGGCACAGGGGCCTGCCCCTACAGCAAAGGCGCAAGCGACGTCACGACGAATCTACAAATGCCAAATTCGAATATCGAAATCCGAAACAATTTCAAAAGTCAAAATAAAGCGCGAAACCCAAGTTCGAAATCGAGTTTGTTTGGAACATTGGGTGTTTTGTCATTTGATATTGTTTCGAGCTTCGGAACCTTCGACATCGCTCAGGACAGGTTTTCGTGCTTCGAATTTGCTTGTTTATTCCTGGGCGTCCCTTGTGCCTTTGCGCAAGATTTGAGACTTAGGCGTGACGATTCAATTGCGTCCGCGTTTTTTATCCGGCAGCAAAAACAAAGTTCCCAATGCCCAAATGCCGCAGACGGCGCCGGCAATTGTCCACATCGTTTTGTTCCGCCCGCTATAGTTGGCGATTACCCAGCATAGAATGGCATCGAGCAAATGCACCAATGCAGCGGTTCGCCATATCGAATCCGGGTCCATTTCAGGTTTGATAAAAAGGAGTCCAGAAAAGTATCCAATCAATTGGGAGAAATCCACGAGGGGCCCTTGACGCTTCCTTTAGACAGTTAATATACTCGGTCTCCGCGAAATTAGGAACATCGTGATGGCGGTAAAGACTATCGAGTGGAAAGATGATCGAGTCATTATGCTCGATCAGCGTCTGTTGCCTCAAACAGAGGTGTATCGAGTTTGCCGCAATTACAACGAAGTCGCCAGGGCGATCCGCGACATGACCATTCGCGGCGCTCCGGCGATCGGGGTGGCGGCGGCGATGGGCGTGGCTTTGGGCGCGTTGAAGGCAACGCCCAAGACTTTTGATCGCGAATTCGAACGCATTCTTCTGACTCTGGGAAAGACCAGACCGACAGCGGTGAACTTGTTTTGGGCCTTACAGAAAATGCGCAACGTCTACTCGGAACACCGTAGCCGCGGTGTGGAAATCGTCAAGCGGGCACTCAAAGCGGAGGCGCAAAAGATCTATACTGATGACATCGCGGCCAACAAGCAGCTCGGCAAACATGGCGCGAGTCTTTTGCGCAATGCCAAGCGAATCATGACCCACTGCAATGCCGGCGCGTTGGCCACCGCGGGCTACGGCACGGCATTGGGGGTGCTGCGGGCGCTCAAGGAATCCGGCAAGGTATTTGAAGTTTTTGTGAATGAAACGCGGCCGTTCCTGCAAGGCGCTAGACTGACGGCGTGGGAGCTCAAAAAAGAAAAAATTATGGCGACGCTGGTCACCGACAACATGGCGGGTTATTTGATGCAGAAGGGTAAAGTGGACGCCGTCGTCGTCGGCTGCGACCGTGTGGCGGCGAACGGCGATGTCGCGAATAAGATTGGCACCTACATCCTGGCAGTGCTGGCACGGCGTCATGGCATTCCTTTCTATGTTGCCGGACCGACGTCTTCCATCGATGTGAATTGCCCATCCGGCAACGATATTCCGATCGAGCAGCGCGATCCCAAGGAAGTCTCGCATTTCCTTGGTAAGCTAGTGGCGCCGAAGGGAATCAATATTCTCAATCCAGCGTTTGACGTAACGTCGCAGGAATTGATCTCGGCGATCATTACGGAGAAGGGAGTGATCAATCCTCCTTATCAACAGAATATTCGGAATCATGTCAGTCATTGAGAAAAGCACAGAACTCGAAGCCTACTTCCACAACGCCGGCAAACCGTTCGATCGCTGGCGCGTCGGCACGGAATACGAAAAAGTCGGTATCGACCGCAACACCGGACAAGCGATCCCCTACTACGGCAAGCGCGGCGTCGAACACATTTTGCGCGAGCTGATCGAGCGCTTCGGCTGGGAACCCGAGGAACAGGACGGCCACATCATCGCGCTCACGCGCGACAAGGCGCAGATTACCCTTGAGCCGGGCGGACAGATCGAGCTGAGCGGCGAGCCGTGCGATAACATCCACTGCACTTATGCGGAATTCACGCAACACATTCGCGAGTTGTTGGAAGTTACGGAGCCCCTGGGGATCATTTTTCTCGGCCTCGGCATGCAGCCGGTGAGCCGGCTGGATCAGATCGAGTGGGTACCGAAGCAGCGCTATCGAATCATGGCGCCGTACATGCTCAAAGTCGGTAAACTCGGCCAACGCATGATGAAACAGACCGCCACCGTGCAGGCCAACATCGACTACGGCGACGAAAAGGACGCCATGGCCAAGTTCCGTACCGGCATGGGGCTGGCGCCGATTCTCATTGCCATGTTCGCCAATTCGCCGATCTGCGAGGGCCAGCTAAACGGCTACCGCAGCTTCCGCGAGCATATCTGGACCGATACTGACCGAAACCGTTCCGGGCTGCTGAAATTTGCTTTCTTGCCGGAGGTTTCTTTTGCCCATTATGTCGAATACGCTCTCGACGTGCCGATGTACTTCATCGTTCGTAACAAGCACTACATCGATATGACCGGCCTGACCTTCCGGCAGTTTCTCCAATACGGCCACAATGGCGAACGAGCGACGATCGAAGATTGGGGCGACCATCTGACGACGCTGTTTCCCGAGACCCGGATCAAACGCTACATTGAAATACGCTCGGTCGACAGCCAACCGCCGGATCTTATGCCGGCGCTGTCGGCACTCATCAAAGGCGCATTTTACGACAGCGACTGTTTGCAGGCGGCATGGGATCTGGTGAAAGGCTGGAGCTGGGACGAGCGGATGCAAGCCTATCTCGATTCGCACGTGGACGCGCTAGCGGCGCGGGTGCGACGCTATTCGCTGCTCGATCTTGCCAGAGAGTTATTGGCGATTGCCTGGGAAGGGTTGCGACGGCAGAATCAGGTCAATGATGTCGGTGACGACGAGACGATTTACTTAAAGCCGCTGAAAAACCTCCTGGACGTAGGAAAATGCCCGGCGGATATCCTACTCGAGAAGTGGGAAGGGGAACTACATCACGACATCAGAAGGCTCATTGCCTACACGGCCTATAAGTTGCCTTGAACCGCAGCGACCAGTTGCTGGTGATCCGATCGCTTCAATCGTTCCTCTAGCTCATCGTCCGAAACGCCGCTAAAGCCTTTCAACCAGCCCCGCTTGAGCTCAGTAATTCGGCGATAACTATTTTCCACCTGCGCGCGCACCGATGGATCTCGTTCAGCCTCGGAGCAAAGAAACTCGAAAGCCCCAACCGCTCTAGACAGTTCGTGGCAAATGAGCAATACGTCGATGCCGGCACAGACCGCCAGCGCCACAGATTGTTCGAGTCCGTAGTTGTCGCTGATCGCTTTCATCTCCATATCATCGCTGAAGACGAGGCCGTCATAGCCGAGACTGTGGCGCAGGAGGCCGGTGACGATTTTTTCGGATAGCGTAGCGGGAAGCTCGGGATCGAACGCCGGATATAATACGTGCGCCGTCATTAACGACTCGATGTCACTGCGACAAGCGTGAACGAACGGCGACAAATCCATACTCATCAAGGCGTTGAGCGGCTTGTCGACGACCGGAAGATCGCAGTGTGAGTCTTTGTCGGTGTCACCGTGGCCGGGAAAATGTTTGCCGCAAGGGATAATCCCGCCTGCTCTCAAGCCACGCGTCCACGCTGACGTCACTGCGATCACGCGATTCGCATCGACGCCGAAGGAGCGGTCGCCGATGACCGGGTTTTGAGGATTCGAATTCACATCCAGGACCGGCGCAAAATTCAGGTTGATTCCCGCCAGTGCCAATTCCGCAGCGGCTGCATGACCCAGCTGATAAGCCACATTCGGGTCGTTTCGTTCACCGATGGTCGCCGCACTGGGAAAATGGGTAAAAGGCGTCGGCAGGCGATGGACTCTGCCGCCTTCCTGGTCGATGGCGATAAACGGCGGTTCTGCCGAAGCGCATTGCCAAAGGCTGTGACACAAAGACAGGATCTGCCGCGGCGCGCAACAGTTATGGCCGAACAGGATAAATCCGCCGAAGGAGCACTGTTCGAACGTCAATCGTTCTTCGCGGGTCAGGGCTTCACCCTGGCAGCCGACCATAAACATTTGACCGATCTTTTGCTGCAGCGTTTCCACCGCGCTCATTATAACAACCTGGACAACCTTCTGGCCAACGTGTAGATTCACAGCGTCGCATGGCGCGCGCAAAGTACATCGTGGTCGAGGGCCCCATCGGCGTGGGCAAGACCAGCTTGGCGAAGATTTTGGCCAACGAATTTCACGCCCGGACGGTATTCGAAAGGGTCGAAGATAACCCGTTTCTGCCGAAATTTTATAAATCCCGCGAGACTTATGCGTTCCAGAACCAAACCTTTTTTCTGCTCAACCGCTACCAGCAACAGATGGAGCTGGCGCAGCAAGATCTTTTTGACCAAGGTACGGTCGCGGATTATTTGTTCGCCAAGGACCAGATCTTTGCGACGTTAACGCTGAGTTCCGAGGAGCTGAATTTATACCAGCAATTTTACGCGCTTTTGAACGCTCGGATCCCCAAACCCGATCTCGTCGTCTATCTCCAGGCCCGTCCCGAGGTGCTTTACAAAAGGCTCAAAAAAAGGGATAAAAAATACGAGCGAAGCGTAACCTTCGAATACCTTACCGAGGTAGCTCAGGCGTACAATCAGTTCTTTTTTCACTATGACGAGACGCCTCTGCTGGTCGTCAATACTTCGGAGATTGATTTCGTCTCGAGCAGCAAGGATCTGGCTGACTTGATCAAGGAAATCAACAGCATGGGTTCGGGGACGCAGCATTACATACCGCTTGGATCCAGGTAGTCTGGACTGAGACGGATGCCGCGATGAAGAAGCCGGCGGTAGGCAGTAGTTGGTAAGCAGGAGTTCGTTGCATCTTGCCGTCTGCCGCACTGCTCGCATTCTAATGGCCTTCCGGATTTGTCCGGAGGGCTTTTTTATTTTGGGAGGGTTGACCATGGGCGATAAGGTCACGGTACCGCAGATCGTTAAGATGAAGCAGGGCGGCGAAAAGATCACCTGCCTGACGGCGTACGATTACTCTTTTGCGCGGATTCTCGACGAAGCCGGCGTCGACATACTGCTGGTTGGCGATTCGGTCGGCTGCGTCGTGCAAGGCAACCACAATACGCTGGCCGTGACGATGGATGAGATGATTTATCACACCCGTGCCGTGGTGCGCGGACGCAAACGCGCGCTGGTGATCGGCGACATGCCTTTTCTTTCGTACCAGGCGAGCAAAGAGCAAGCGCTACAAAATGCCGGAAGATTTCTTAAAGAGGCCGGCGCCGAAGCGGTGAAATTGGAAGGCGGAGTGGCCGTAAAAGAAACGATTGCCGCCACGGTCAATGCCGGGATTCCGGTCATGGGGCATATCGGACTCACGCCGCAATCGGTGCATCAGTTTGGCGGTTATAAAATTCAAGGGCGGGACAAGACGCGGCGAGAAATGGTGCTACGCGACGCGGTCGCAGTGGAAGAAGCGGGCGCATTCGCCGTCGTGTTGGAGGGCATGCCGCTTGATTTGGCCGAGGAGATTACCAAGCGCCTGACGATTCCCACCATCGGCATTGGCGCCGGCGTGCACTGCGATGGACAGGTATTGGTGATCCATGACATGCTCGGCCTATTCGATGATTTCACGCCGAAGTTCGTCAAACGCTATGCCGACCTGAAAAGAACGATGACCGGCGCGATAAAAGATTTTATCGGCGAAGTGAGAGAACAAAAGTTTCCCATGGAGGAGCACTCGTTTAAGTAAAAAACTGGGGTGTTGGAATCATGGAGTGTTGGAGTGATGGTCTCCGACAAAAACCAATACTCCATTACTCCAATTCTTTATGTTGGTCATCGAACATATCTCGGCCATGCGCCGCTGGAGCGAGGCCGAGCGGCGCCAAGGTCACCGCGTCGTGCTGGTCCCGACCATGGGGTCTTTGCACGAAGCGCATCTGTGTCTCGTGCACGACGCGAAGAAACGCGGTGATCGCGTCGTCGTATCGATCTTCGTCAATCCGACGCAGTTCGGTCCGGGCGAGGATTTTGCCGGCTATCCGCGGGACTTCGAGCGCGATCGGGCGCTGCTCGAAAAGGAGTTCGCCGACGTGGTCTTTCATCCGACCGTCGATGAGATGTATCCGCACGGATCCCAGACGTTCGTGGAGGTCAAGCAACTCAGTTTGCCGCTCTGCGGCGCCGCGCGCCCCGGCCATTTTCGCGGCGTCGCCACCGTCGTCGCCAAGCTGTTGAACATTGTGCGGCCGCGTGCGGCGATTTTCGGGGAGAAGGATTATCAACAGCTGCAATTGATACGGTGCCTGGTGCGCGATCTCGACATCGATGTCGAAATCATCGGTCACCCGATCGTGCGTGAACCGGATGGTCTGGCGATGAGCTCGCGCAACGCCTATCTCGGAACGACCGAGCGGCAGGCGGCGGTTTGTCTGTCGCGTTCGCTATGCAAGGCGGAGCGTTTGTTCAGACGCGGTGAGACTTCAGCGCAGGCGCTGATGCGGCTGGTTTCGGAGGAGTTCAAAAAGGAGCCGCTCGCCGAAGTCGAGTACATAAAGTTATGTGATGCCGAAACTCTGGACGACATCGAAAAGATTGACAAGCCGGCACTGCTCGCGTTGGCGGTCCACATCGGCAGGGCGCGCTTGATCGATAATCGAGTGCTTACCCGTTAGGGAGGTTGTGGCGGTGGCGGACGAGGTTCCTACTAAAGTCAAATCTCACTGGAGTGACAGTCTACGGCGCTATTTTCTCGCCGGGCTGCTCGCCTTTCTGCCGCTGGCGATTACCCTTTGGTTTATTGGCTGGGTGATCGATTTATTGGATAGCGTGCTGGCCGTTTTACCCGACGCGCTTCACCCCAATTATTATCTGCCTTTTGCGATTCCCAAGCTCGGCGCATTCGTCACGCTGCTTTTGATTCTCTTTCTCGGTGTCTTAACCAGCGGCGTTGCGACGCGGCGGTTCCTCGCGGCATGGGAAAGTCTTTTTATCCAAATCCCGGTGTTCCGCGGTGTCTATATCGCCGTGCAGAAGCTGGTGCAGACCTTTTTAGGGCAGTCCAATGCCCAACGGCAGGTTGTCATGATCGAATATCCGCGCGTCGGCATCTTCACGGTCGGCTTCGCCATGGGCCGCGCGTGGTCCCATCTGGAAGACAAGAAAAATGCCCAGCTGGTCAACGTTTTTGTTCCCACGACGCCAAACCCAACCTCCGGCTTCTATCTTCTTGTGCCGAGCAACGAAGTCACCCCGCTCAACATGACGATGGAAGAGGCCCTGAAATTGATCACCTCGAGCGGGCTGATCACGCCGCCGGACGACAAGAACAAAAATAATGGCTAAGAAATCGACCGCAGCCGGCGAGCAGATCATCTGTGTCAACCGCCAGGCGCGCCATAACTATTTCATCGATGAGACTTACGAAGCGGGTCTAGTTCTGGTCGGCAGCGAGGTGAAGTCGCTGCGTGATGGCAAGGCCAATCTGACGGACAGCTACGCGCGCGTGCAAAAGGGCGAGGCGTTCCTGATCAACACGCATATCAGTCCGTACGCAGGAGCGAATCAGTTCAATCACGAGCCGACGCGCCCGCGCAAGCTCTTGCTACATGCGCGCGAAATCGAGCGGCTCACGGGTAAAACGAAGGAACGCGGCTTCACGCTGGTTCCACTGAAGCTCTATTTCAAGAACGGCCGCGCCAAAGTCGAGTTGGGCCTCGCGCGCGGTAAAAAGCTCTACGACAAGCGCGAAACGCTCAGGCGCAAAGTCGCCGAGCGCGAAGTCGAGCGGTCCCTAAAATCGAGAAATTAAGTTCTGGTTTCGGAATTCAGACTGTCGTTTTTGGTGGAGGCGGGGGGAATTGAACCCCCGTCCGAAAGCCCCGAGCGACGAGTCACCGGATGATAGCGAGTGCTAACTCGCTCGGCTAGACCCATCCATCACACTACCCTACCTATCACTGAGCGTTAACGAGTATCACCTAACACTGGCACAAATCAGGAACGTCGCCACGCCTGAAATTTCGGCGACGGGGGCGTGCCGGTAGGGGGGAAACTGGATGGCGTTGCTGAGGCTAAAACTAAGCGTTATGGCAGGGCGAAACGCACGGTACCAAAGGTGGGTTTAGCGCTTTTCTTCCGCCTCTATCAGCTTCAGAGCCATTTCCACGGCCTTGGGAACGGGCGAATCGCCCGCCTCATATCGGATGATAGTCAGGCGATTCTTTCCCAGCCGTTTGGCGAGTTCTTCTTGCGTCAAGCCTAGGCGTTCTCGCTTGCGTCGGAACGCGTCTTTATCCATGCCCCAGATTGTAACAAAATGTTACATCTCAGAGCAAGCGAAATGCTTGCCAAGGACGAAATCAGCGGCTTTTTGCGCTGCCGCCGCCGCGTGGACAACTAGCTTTTTGTCGGCGCGGAGCTTGCCTAGCCATGACTGTATATAGCTTGCGCTGTTCCGTATAGTCTTGTTTTCAATTCCAACGATTCCGCAGAGCATCG
>DASXSW010000704.1:0-12364 GCA_036505755.1 Binatia bacterium
GAATTCAGCCGCCGCAACAAATCTCCCACACCTGCGCGCTTTGCCGGACAAAATTACCAGAAAGCCACGACGCCTCACACATTCTCGCCACAGTTTGTTCTGGGTCGCATAGTAGATTTGGCGGAAGTTCATTTTCCGCAATGTTTTAACTTGCGCGAGTGTCCCGTCCCGCCTGGCATGACGCTTGCCCACTATGGCAAGCAAATGCGCCACACCCAGTCGATGTTCCAATGGCCATGCTTTGGCAGGATGGCAATTTTACGATCATGGATACGCCGCTCGCTGAACCAAGACAAAATGACGATACGCCGAAAGCAAAATTGCGAAATGCGCCGAATAAACGCCGGCTGATTGGTCTGATCGCGACTATCGTTCTCATCGTCAGCGCTTATTTTCTTCGCGCCTGGTTAGGGCAGGCCCAGCTATCCGAACAAAATCGCCGTCGCGCGGGGAACAACGCCCAGGGCATCCCGGTCCTGACGGCAACGGCAAAGAGCGGCGACATGGATGTGTATCTGAATGGTCTCGGGTCGGTCATCCCTTACAATACGATCACCGTGAAGAGCCGCGTCGACGGCCAACTCATCAGAGTGCCGTTTCAAGAAGGTCAGGTAGTCTCCAGCGGGCAATTGCTGGCGGAGATCGATCCACGACCGTTTGAAGTTCAACTCGCGCAAGCCGAGGGGCAATTGGCACGCGACCAGGCGTTGCTTACCAACGCGCAGATCGACTTGGAAAGATATCAAGTCTTGTTCAAACAGGATTCTGTGCCGAAGCAGCAACTCGACACCCAGGAATCACTGGTGCGCCAATTCCAGGGCACAATAAAAGCCGACCAGGGACAGGTCGACAACGCCAAACTCCAGCTCGTCTACTGCCGAATCACGGCGCCGATCGGCGGACGCGTCGGGCTACGGCTCGTCGACGCGGGCAACATGATCCACGCCACGGATGCCAACGGCCTGGTGGTGATCACGCAACTGCAGCCGATCACGGTAGTTTTTACCGTTGCCGAAGATAAGCTTCCGGCAGTCCTGGCGAAGCTCAAGGCCGGCGCGCGTTTAACCGTGGAAGCTTACGATCGCGAGCAAAAGCAGCGGCTGGCGACGGGCGATTTGCAAAGCATTGATAATCAGATCGATCCGACAACGGGCACGGTAAAGTTCAAGGCAGTTTTTGCCAACGCCGATGGCGCGTTATTTCCCAACCAGTTCGTCAACGCGCGTTTGCTCGTCGATACGCTGCACAATGTGACGCTGGTTCCCAATGCCGCCATCCAGCGCAGCCCACAGACCGCCTACGTCTACGTCGTCAAGTCCGACAACACCGTCGAGGCGCGCAATGTCGCGATTCAGATGTCGCAGGGCGACGATACCGCGATCGCCAGTGGGCTCACGCCGGGCGAGACTGTGGTTGTCGATGGCGTCGACAAGCTTCAACCGGGATCGAAAGTGGCTGCGCGCACGCCGAGCGCGGCGCCGCCGCGGAGTTAAAGAGTGAACCCGTCACGGCCATTTATTCTCCGGCCGATCGCGACTTCGTTGCTCATGATCGGTCTCTTGCTCGTCGGCGTCGTTGCCTACAAGCAGCTGCCGGTTTCCGCGTTACCTCAAGTCGATTACCCCACTATTCAAGTTGTTACTTTTTACCCCGGCGCCAGCCCTGAGGTGATGACTTCATCCATCACCTCGCCATTGGAGCGCCAATTCGGCCAACTGCCGGGGCTCAATCAAATGACGTCGACGAGCTCGGGCGGCAGCTCGCTGATCACCTTGCAATTCACGCTCGATCTCAACATCGACGTCGCCGAGCAGGAAGTTCAAGCCGCGATCAATGCGGCGACATCGTTTTTGCCGACCGATCTGCCCAACCCGCCGATTTACAGTAAGACCAACCCCGCCGACGCGCCCGTTTTGACCCTCGCTCTAACATCGAAGACGCTGCCTCTGTCGAAAGTCGAAGACCTCGCGGACACCCGGCTGGCACAGAAAATTTCACAACTTTCCGGGGTCGGTCTGGTGAGCATCAGCGGCGGTCAAAAACCGGCAGTGCGCGTCCAAGCCAATCCTGCCGCGCTCGCCTCCTACGGGCTAACGATGGAAAACGTGCGCAGCGCCATCGCCCAGTCAAACGTCAATCAAGCCAAGGGCAATTTCGACGGTCCGCGCCAAGCCTACACCATCGGCGCCAACGATCAGCTCCTCTCGAGCGATCAGTACGGCTCGCAGATCATCGCCTACCGCAACGGCGCCCCGGTGCGACTGTCCGATGTCGCCAACGTTGTCGACGGAGTCGAGAACAGTAAGCTCGCGGCGTGGATGAACCAGGCGCCCGCAGTCATCATGAACATCCAAAGACAACCGGGTGCCAATATTATTGCGGTGGTCGACCGCATAAAAAACCTCCTGCCCCAACTCAAAAGTTCGTTGCCCGCCTCGGTCGACGTGGCGATACTGACGGACCGAACGAATACGATCCGCGCTTCGATTGCAGACGTGCAGTTCGAGTTGATGCTCACGGTGGCCCTCGTCGTGATGGTGATTTTTCTCTTCCTGCGCACTTTTTCCGCCACGGTGATTCCGAGCATTGCAGTTCCCTTGTCCATCGTCGGCACCTTCGGCGTCAAGGTTCTGCTCGGCTACAGCCTGAACAATCTCTCGCTGATGGCCCTGACCATTTCGACCGGCTTCGTGGTCGACGACGCCATCGTGATGATCGAGAACATCACACGCTACATCGAGGCGGGCGACTCGCCCCTCGACGCCGCACTTAAAGGATCCAAACAGATCGGCTTCACGATTCTGTCGTTGACCGTCTCGCTGATCGCGGTTTTGATCCCGCTGCTGTTCATGGGTGATATCGTCGGGCGGCTGTTTCGCGAATTCGCCGTCACCTTGAGTGTGACGATCCTGGTCTCGGCGGTGGTGTCGCTGACGCTCACGCCGGTCATGTGCGCCAAGTTGTTGCGCCATAGACCTGCGTCGCAGCAAGGCCATTTTTACCGAGCCTCGGAAAGCATGTTTAATTCTGTGATCGATTACTATGGACGCACGCTGACCTGGGTATTGCGTCACCAAACCGCCACGCTCTGGGTCGCCGCGGCGACGCTTGTCTGCACCGTGCTGCTCTATGTTTATATTCCCAAGGGTTTTTTCCCGGTGCAGGATACTGGAGTGATCCTCGGCATTTCTGCAGCGCCTGAGACGGTTTCGTTCGCCGCCATGGCCGAGCGCCAGCAGGCGCTTGCCCGGGTCATTCTTCAAGACCCGGCGGTCGAGAGCTTGTCGTCGTTCATCGGCGTCGACGGCACCAATACAACGCTCAATAGCGGTCGCATTCTGGTCAATTTGAAGCCGCTGGCGCAGCGGCAGATTAACGCCAGCGACGTCATCCGCCGCTTGCAACCGGCGCTCGCCAAGGTAGACGGCATTACCTTGTTCATGCAACCGGTGCAAGATTTGACAGTGGAAGACCGGGTCAGCCGCACGGAATTTCAATACAGCCTCGAAAGCCCGGACGCGAAAGAGCTCGGCATTTGGGTGCCGCAGTTTATCAAGCAGCTCCAGTTGCGGCCGGAACTTCGCGATGTCGCCAGCGATCAATTGGACCAAGGCCTCGCTGTCCATCTAGTGATCGACCGCGATGCCGCCGCGCGTCTCGGCATTAGCGCGCAGACTCTCGACGACACGCTTTATGACGCCTTCGGCCAGCGCCAGATCTCGACGATCTTCACCCAGTTGAATCAATACCGCGTCGTCATGGAAGTGGAACCCGATTTTCAGAAAACTCCGGCGGATCTAGGTAATCTCTACGCGCAGTCGAGCACCGGCGGCGCGGTGCCGCTCAGCGCATTCACTCAATCGGAGCGCTCCAACGCGCCGTTGACGATCAATCACCAGGGGCAATTTCCGGTAGTCAATGCTTCATTTAACTTGGCGCCGGGCACCGCGCTCGGACAGGCCGTGCGGGCGGTGGAAGATACCAAGCAAAGCCTCGGCCTGCCGGCAAGTATCCAGGCGGGCTTTCAAGGCACGGCCCAGGCGTTTCGCGTTTCGTTGGCCAATGAGCCGTTTTTGATCCTCGCCGCGCTAGTCACCGTCTACATCGTCTTGGGCGTGCTTTATGAAAGTTACATTCACCCGGTAACGATTCTCTCGACTTTGCCGTCCGCCGGCGTCGGCGCGCTGGTTGCGCTCCTCCTTTTTCACACGGATTTCAGCGTTATCGCGCTAATTGGAATTATTTTACTTATCGGCATCGTCAAGAAAAACGCTATCATGATGATCGACTTTGCGCTGGACGCCGAACGTCGAGAGGGCAAGAGTCCCGCCGACGCGATCTACCAGGCCTGCTTGCTGCGCTTCCGTCCGATCATGATGACCACGATGGCCGCGCTGCTCGGCGCCGTGCCGCTGGCGTTCAGCGCCGGCACCGGCGCAGAGCTGCGCCAGCCGCTGGGCATTTCGATCATCGGCGGCCTGCTGCTCAGCCAACTGCTGACGTTATACACAACGCCGGTCATCTATCTCGCCTTCGACCGTTTAGCCAAACGACTGGTTCGTCTGCGTCTGCGCAGCCACGCCGACCGCCCGGTTGGGGAAATCGGTTAATGAATTTTTCCGCGCTGTTCATAAACAGACCCGTGGCGACCACTCTGCTAACCGTCGCCGTCGGGCTGGCCGGAACTCTGGCGTATTTTTTCTTGCCGGTCTCGCCTTTGCCGCAAGTGGACTTTCCGACCATCCAGGTGCAGGGGCGGCTGCCGGGCGCGAGCCCGGAGACCATGGCCTCATCGGTAGCCACGCCCCTTGAACGGCAATTCGGTCGCATCGCGGGCATTACAGAAATGACGTCTTCCAGCTCGCTCGGTTCCTCGTCGGTGGTGTTGCAGTTCGACTTGAATCGCAATATCGACGCCGCGGCCCGTGACGTTCAGGCGGCGATCAATGCCGCGCGCAGTCAATTACCGCCGAACCTGCCGAGCAATCCAAGCTACAAAAAAGTAAATCCCGCCGACGCGCCCGTGCTCATGCTCGCCCTGACGTCTGATTTTGTCGAGCGAGCGCGCATGTACGACCTTGCGTCGTCGGTCCTGCAACAAAAACTCTCGCAAGTAGATGGTGTCGGCGAGGTCGACGTTGGCGGCGGCGCGTTGCCGGCGGTCAGGGTCGATGCCAATCCGACGGTTTTGAATCATTTCGGCCTGGGGCTGGAAGATCTTCGCGCGGCGCTCAATCGCGCCAATGCCAACCGTCCGAAAGGCGCCCTCGCCGACGACCGGCAAACCTGGTGGCTCAGCACAACCGATCAACTTTTGAAAGCCGACGCCTACCGGCCGCTGATCATCACCTACCGCAACGGCGGCGCGGTCCGCGTCGGCGATGTCGCCACGGTGACGGACTCGGTGGAAGACATTCGCACCGGCGGATTGGCCAACGGCAAGCCGGCGGTGCTGCTGATAATTTACCGGGAGCCAGGGGCCAATATCATCGACACGGTTGACCGCGTTATGGATATCTTACCCTTGCTGCGCGCCTCAATACCGCCAACGGTAAAGCTTTCCGTCGTGCTCAACGCTACGACCACGATCCGTGCGTCAGTGCGCGACGTGGAGTTTACCTTGTTGATCTCACTGGCGCTGGTGATTCTCGTCGTGTTTCTATTCTTGCGCAGCGGGCGCTCGACGCTCATTCCGAGCATCGCCGTGCCGGTTTCGCTACTTGGCACTTTCGGCGGCATGTACCTGTTGGGTTACAGTCTCGACAATCTATCGCTCATGGCGTTGACCATCGCCACCGGCTTCGTGGTCGACGACGCCATCGTCGTCATTGAAAACATCACGCGCCATCTTGAACAAGGAGTGACACCGCTGGATGCCGCCCTGCTCGGCGCTAAGGAGATCGGCTTTACCGTCGTCTCGATCAGCATTTCATTGATCGCGGTTTTCATCCCGATTCTGATGATGGGCGGCATTGTCGGCCGGCTGTTCCGCGAGTTCGCCGTGACGTTGTCATTGGCGATCGCCGTATCGATGCTGGTATCGCTGACTCTGACGCCAATGATGTGCGCCACCTTGTTGCGCGGCCGCAATCAAGAGCACCACGGCCGCTTCTATCAAGGCGGCGAGCGGCTGTTTCAATGGCTACTCGAAAAATATCGATCTTCGCTCACATGGGTTTTGCGCCATCAGACGCTCACTCTTTCAGTGACGCTGCTCACCATGGCCGCAACCACTGCTTTGTATGTCATCATCCCCAAGGGCTTCTTCCCGCAACAGGACACGGGCCGCATCTCCGGCTCCATCGTCGCCGATCAAGACACGTCCTTCCAGTCCATGCGCGGCCGCATGATAGCCTTGGCGAGCACAGTGGAAAGCGATCCCGCGGTCGATGCGGTGATGGCGTTCAACGGCGGCGGCTTCGGCAGAGCGTTGAACACGGGGAATATGTTCATCACTCTTAAACCTTTGAACGAGCGAGGCATCAACGCCGATCAGATCATCGGCCGGCTGCGCGGCAAGCTGGCGCGGTTTCCGGGAGTGAATCTCTATCTGCAGCCGGTGCAGGACTTGCGCGTCGGCGGTCGTCGCGCCAACGCCCTATATCAGTACACGCTCCAGAGCGACAACGTTCAAGATCTCCTCGTCTGGGCGCCCCGCATGCTGCAAAAGCTCAGAACCGTGGGCGGCCTCCTCGACGTCAATAGCGATCAGCAGGACAAAGGGCTTCAAGCTGGCCTGGTCATCGATCGCGCGACCGCGTCGCGACTCAAAGTGAGCGCGCAAGCGATCGACGATGTCCTTTACGATGCTTTCGGCCAACGCCAGGTCTCGACCATGTACACCTCGCTCAATCAGTATCACGTGGTGCTCGAAGTGGAGCCGCAGTATTGGCAAAACCCCGACGGACTAAAAAACATTTACGTCGCTGCGCCGGGCGGTTCCCAAGTACCCTTGAGCACGCTCACTCGCTACGAACCTTCCACGGTGCCGTTGGTGATCGCGCATCAAGGCCAGTTTCCATCGGTGACGCTCTCCTTCAACCTTGCGCCGGGATTGGCGCTCGGGGACGCGGTTAGAAGCGTCGAAGTTGCCGGAAACGAGATCGGCCTGCCCTCGACGATTCACGGCAGCTTCCAAGGCACCGCGCAAGCGTTTCAATCGTCGCTCGCCAACGAGCCGCTGCTGATTGCCGCTGCGCTGATCACGGTGTACATCGTTCTCGGCGTGCTCTACGAAAGTATGATCCATCCGATTACGATCCTCTCGACACTGCCGTCCGCGGGCGTCGGCGCGTTGTTAGCGCTACTCCTGTGCCGCACCGACCTCAGTGTGATTGCGCTCATCGGCATCATCTTGCTAATTGGCATCGTCAAGAAAAATGCCATCATGATGATCGACTTCGCGCTGGAAGCGGAGCGCAGCGAAGGCAAGAATCCAGCAGATGCGATCTTTCAAGCCTGCCTGCTACGCTTTCGGCCGATCATGATGACCACGATGGCAGCGCTGTTCGGCGGCTTGCCGCTCGCGCTCGGCGGCGGCGTCGGTTCCGAACTGCGCCGTCCGTTGGGCATTGCGATCGTCGGCGGACTGCTCTTCAGCCAGATGCTGACCCTCTACACAACCCCGGTCGTTTATCTTTACATGGAGCGCTGCCGGCTTTATTTCGAGCGCCGCCGTCACGCCCGCCGGCGGTTGGTCGCGGACAACGCAATTTAGGAGCCGAAAATGAATTCAGGAATACGAAAGATCCGTCGAACCTTCAACACCGGCAAATTATTGTCGTTTACATTTGGCGCGATGCTCGTCTTTGTTTCCGCTTGCACGGTAGGCCCGAATTATTCCCGGCCGCCGGTTGGAACTCCAGCCGGCTATAAAGAAGCCGGCGAAGCAAAGTCCATCCGGTCAATCGACGATATCATCGGCGCAACCTGGTGGAAAATCTTCGGCGACCCGGAGCTCAATGCCCTCGAGGAGCAGGTCGACATCTCGAACCAGAACATCGCCCAAGCCGAGGGGCGCTTTCGCCAAGCCCGCGCGCTGGTGCAAGCCGCACGCGCCGCTTACTTCCCGACCGTGACCGTCGGTGTCGGTGTGACTCGCACCGCGCCGTCGGCGACGGCCGGCTCAGGTACGGCGAGAAACAGCCAGACCTTCACGGAACATTCTTTACCCGTCGACGTCTCCTGGGAATTGGATGTCTGGGGACGGATCCGCCGCACGGTCGAATCCAGCGAGGCCACCGCGCAAGCCAGCGCAGCTGATTTGGCAGCCGCCAAGCTCAGCGCGCAAGCCGAACTGGCGCAAGATTACTTTCAATTGCGATCGCTGGATTCGCAGAAGCAGTTGCTCGACGAAACTGCCGTCGCCTTTCAAAAATCGCTCGATCTCACCAACAACCGCTACAATAGCGGCGTCGCCTCGCGCGGCGACGTATTGCAAGCGGAAACCCAGCTCAAAACCACCCAGGCCCAAGCCATCGACGTCGGCGTGCAGCGCGCGCAATTGGAGCACGCCATCGCGCTTTTAGTCGGAAAAGCGCCGGCGGATCTCTCGGTTTCTTCGACACCGCTCGCCACGCCGCCACCTGCCATCCCCGCCGGCGTGCCGGCGGAGCTCTTGCAGCGAAGGCCCGATGTCGCCGCCGCCGAGAGACTAGCGGCAGCAGCCAACGCGCAAATCGGCGTCGCTGAGGCGGCGTATTATCCAACTGTGTCAGTGAATGTTCAGGGCGGTTTCGAAAGTTCGAGCCTGGCAAAGTGGTTTTCTTGGATGGGGCGTTTTTGGTCGGCGGGCGTTAGCGCTTCGCAAACTCTCTTCGACGGCGGATTGCGGGGAGCGAATGTCGATCAATCGCGCGCAGCGTACGATGCCACGGTCGCCGCCTACCGGCAAACTGTGCTTACCGGCTTTCAAGAGGTCGAAGATAATTTGGCGGCGCAGCGCATCCTCACCAGCGAAGCGCAAACACAAGACGAAGCCGTGCGCGCGGCGCAGCAATCTTTGGCAGTGATCATGAATCAATATCAATCTGGAATCGTCAGCTACCTGAATGTCATCGTAGCGCAAACAACCGCGCTTACTAACCAAAGAACCGCAGTAGATATTCTCGGCCGGCGCCTCAACGCGAGCGTCCTCTTGGTCAAAGCGCTCGGCGGCGGGTGGAAGGTCGCTTAGGCTATCTTCGAGAATCGTGTGGGCTCCGACCTGTAAATTTTGGCTTACGACTTGGCAGGCCAATATTGCGAAAAACAGTTAATATCGCATTGAAGCCGACTTTGGGGCGAACTCTTCCCAGTCAGTCTAACGAGCCCGTTTCGGATTTTGTGATTGGAATTCAATTCTTCGAGTTTGTTTCGGATTTCGATATTCGGGTTTCCTATTGCCTAGAAGAATGAAGCTCGCCCATGGCCAGAATTTGAGCCAGTCCGAATTCTATTCGTCGAATCTCTCCGGCAGCATGTTATACGTCCTTTTTTTCGGTCCATTGTTTAATAAGGGACGTGCCTGTAACAAAGAATTGAAGGGCCGTATATTGGACTTTGGTCCAATGCCCTTCTGACCGCCAGAGCGAGCCTTTCGATCCTGTTTCGCGCCATGGGGCGAGCAGCGGCACGGTTGTCTAATATGTTATGAGTTGATAAGGGTCTCTAGAAAACAAGAGACTTCTAACGAAGATTCTGATATCAAAACGACGTGACTCGGGACGATTTCGATATCCGAAAATACCTGCTCGAGACCAGGGAGTGCGTTGATCGCGCTCTAACTCGTTACCTCAAAAACGACAGCCAAATGGCCTCCGTCCTTCATCAGGCCGCGTGTTACAGTGTGTTCGATGGAGGCAAAAGGCTGCGTCCCATACTGACTCTCGCAGCCGGCGAGTTGTTCGGCGCCAAACGGCAACTTCTGTTGCCGTTTGCTTGCGCTATGGAGTTGATTCACTGTTATTCGCTGATCCACGACGACCTGCCGGCGCTCGATAACGACGATTTGCGGCGCGGCAAGCTTTCCTGCCACAAGCGTTTTGGTGAAGCGATAGCGCTGCTGGCTGGCGACGCGTTACTTACTGAAGCTTTCTTTATTATGTCGGACCCAAACGTGACCCGGCGGTTGAGAGCCCCTCTCGCCTCCAATCTCATTCGCGAGGTTGCCTCCGCAGCTAGCATTAGAGGCATGATCGGCGGACAAAGCACCGAGCTCGAACTCGTCAAGGACAAGGTCACAACGGCTATGCTGGAGAGCATGGATCGCTTAAAGACCGGTGCCTTGATCACCACAGCAGCTCGCGTCGGCGCAATGATCGGTAAAGCAACGCGCAAAGACCTCGAACGAGTTACGCGATACGCGCAAGCGCTCGGTTTGGCCTTCCAGCTTACGGATGACATCCTGGACGCGCATGAAATTTCGACGGACAGCCACGACCATAAAGGCATAGCCAATTATTTATCCGTCGCCGGGCCCGTGAGGACCAGCGAACGTGTGCAGGCACTTTTATCCGAGTGCCTAAGAGAAATGGAATATTACGGCAGCGCAGCGGAACCTTTGCGAGCGATTGCGCGCTACGTCGCCGAAAGAGACCGCTGACACCTAGAGAGAAGCGAATCAGACGCTAGCGATCGGACGCGCGCTTTAAAGAGTCCGCCCAATGAATTCCGAACAGAGGTGCAGCGTATATTCGATCCTCTTGCAAGGCGTGCTACGATGATCAAGAACAACAACGAGCTCGTCGAATAGCCGGCCAATTGAAAAGGGAGGAAAACATGCTGTCTTTTAGACACAAAAGCGTCATGTCTGAGATCATCTCACCTCCTGATTGCGATCCTCGCGATACGGGTCCGGGAAAACTGTGGCGCAGCGACGATGAATTTCAATCGGAAATGCTACAGGGAGTTTCCCGCACCTTTGCATTAACTATTCCACAGCTTCCTCCGGTGCTTTGCCGAGTCGTGTCCAACGCTTATCTTCTGTGTCGCATTATCGACACTATAGAAGACGAGCCGGTCATTAGTCCCCGGCAAAAAAGCTACTTTTGCCAGCAATTTTTGAAGACCTTGAGTGGCGAGATCAACGCCGAACCGTTTCTCCGTCAACTCGGCGCGTCGCTTTCAAGTCAAACACCACCCGCCGAGCACGAACTGATTCGCAACGTTACTCGTGTGGTGCGAATCACACGCAGTTTTTCCGAGGCGGAACGCCGCGTGCTGCAGCAGTGTGTCCGCGCCATGGCTAGAGGCATGAGCCAATTCCAGTTACGGGGCGGAAAACACGGCCTGCAAACTTTGGCGGAGCTCGATCAATACTGTTATTACGTTGCCGGTGTCGTCGGCCAAATGCTGACCCGTCTGTTTTGTCTCCACTCCCCGGAAATAGCCAAAAAGCGCGACGCCCTGATGGTTTTTGCAATCTCGTTCGGGCAGGGCCTGCAGATGACGAATATCCTGAAAGACGTGTGGGAAGATTATGAGCGCGGAGCCTGTTGGTTGCCCCGGAACCTCTTCGCCGAGGAAGGATTCGATCTCGACGATTTGACGACGGTGAAGAATCGGACAGAGTTCGAGCACGGAATTCAGCGTCTTATCGGTATCGCGCATCGACACTTGCGCAACGCGATAGCTTATACGTTGCTTATCCCTAAGCAGGAAACGGGAATTCGTAAGTTCTGCCTCTGGGCCACCGGCCTGGCCGTGTTGACGCTGCGCAAGATCAACAAGCGCCTTTACTACACGAACGGCGCTCAGGTGAAGATCTCCCGATTGAGTGTCAAGGGAACGATTTTGGCTACCCGCCTAACGCTCCAAAACGACGCTCTACTGAAACTGCTCTTTTACCTCGCTGCTTGGCATTTGCCTCTAGCCTCCGCAGAGGATGGATTTCCGTCGCTGGACCCAAATGAAATTGAAACGAAAAGCGCATTTTGAGATCGCCGGTTCGCCTCCTCTCCTTCATGGCGCCACCCTTCCCAACCACCCGGCACGCTGAAAAAAAGAGAATAGAGAGCTCGGATGAGTTGCGCCCAGCTGAGCTGGAACGCGCAATTCGAGATGCCGCGGACGCGCTGCACGAGTTGCAACACCCGCAGGGGTACTGGTGTTTCGAGCTCGAGGCCGACTGCACGATTCCCGCCGAATATATCCTGATGATGCACTACATGGATGAAATCGACGAGCAGCTCGAGAAGAAACTTGCCTCCTACTTGCGCGCCCGCCAAAGGCTGGACGGCGGCTGGCCGCTCTACTACGGCGGCAACGCCGAGATCAGCTGTTCCGTAAAAACTTACTATGCGCTAAAGCTTGCGGGTGACGCGCCGGATGCGCCCCACATGGCGAAAGCCCGCGAGACGATCCTTCGGCTGGGCGGAGCATCTCG
>DASXSW010000705.1:0-6436 GCA_036505755.1 Binatia bacterium
GACTATGCCCTGAAGTTGTCGTATCGCGACCTGCCGCGAGAAGTGATAGGCCGGACCAAGCACATTGTCATGGATACCGTGGGCTGCGCGCTCGGGGGAGCCCAAAGTCCTCCGGCCAAGATCGCTAGAGCCGCCGCATCCGAGATAACTTCGGCCGTCCCGTCCACGGTTTTGATTAGCGGTCAGAAAACTTCGCCCGACCTCGCCGCTTTCGCCAATGGTGTGATGATCCGGTATCTCGATTTTAATGACACCTACGCAGGTTCACCTACCTGCCACCCGAGTGACCTCCTCGCCCCGGTTTTGGCCGTCGTAGACGCAAGAAACGGCAACGGCAAAGACGTCATCCTCGGAACGGTTTTGGGTTATGAGATGTTGTGTGGACTCATCGACGCCGGATCGAAAGAGCGCGGGCATAGTTGGGATCAGTCGACCTACGGTGTCATCGCGGCGGCGGTAGTGGCGGCTAAATTGTTCGGCCATACGAAGGAGCAGATGGCCAATGCGATCAGCTTGGCGGTCGCGTCTCACATCAGCCTCGAGCAAATTAGAAGAGGTCAGATTTCCCATTGGAAGGGATGCGCGTTGGCCAACGCCTCGAGAAATGCCGTCTTTTGCGCCATACTAGCCGCCAAAGGAATGACCGGACCGGAGGAAGTATTCGAAGGTAAAGCAGGATTCCTCAATAGCACGGGAATCCGCTTCGAGATCAGGCCCTTCGCAGACTCCGCCGATACCTACCGCATCATGAAAGCACGGTTGAAAGCATTTCCTTCAGGGTATTTTTCCCAAAGCGCGATCGAGGCGATTCTCAACTTGCGCTCCCAAATCCCCGATCTCGACCACGTCAAAGAGATTCGTCTACAGACTTTTCCCGCCGGGTACGAGGTCATGGGCTCAGGAGAAGCGAATTGGCAGCCGGAAACCAGGGAGAGTGCCGATCACAGTCTGCCCTTCGTGATGGCCGTTGCGCTGATGGAAGGCAACGTGGAGATTCGTCATTATGACGAGATGTACTATAAACGCTCCGATGTAAGGGCGCTCATGCAAAAAATAAAAGTGCGCATCGGCGAAGAATCCGTGGCCGCTTGGCCGGAACTCCCCTTGAACATTGTCGATGTTGAGATGAAATCAGCAAAGGTTCTCTCGACAAGGGTCGCCTACCACCTAGGCCATTTCAAACGGTGGATGACCGACGAGGAACAGGAACGTAAATTTCGTCCGCTGGCAAAGCCGCTCCTTCCAGAGGGGCAAATTGACGATCTTTTAGCCTGTTTGCGCCGGTTGGACGAAGTCGAGCAGATCAGCGAATTGATTTCCTTAACCGTAGCGCCGCATTTACCTGCATGACCACAACCAAATCGCAGTGACTCGCGCAAAGGCGCAAAGGGCGCCAAGTATAAACAAAATTACAAATTTCAAACTCGAAATCTGAAACAAACCGACATACTCAAATGCGAAATCTTAAAAACGAGCTTGTTTTAAGAATTCTCTGCTTTTTGGCTTCTAATCACGTGCGCGATGCCAGAAACTCGTCGATGGCCCGGTTAAATTCCTCAGGCTTTTCCGCCATAGGAAAGTGACCGGCATGGTTTAGCTTGAGGTACTGAGAGCCGGGTACGGCCCGATGGATTTCCATTTCATACTCCGGCGGTGAACCGGGATCATCCGTTCCCCGGATCAAGAGCAGCGGCGGTTTGAGAGTGTGGATTCGGTCCCGGACATCGAATTGGTCGATAACGACGAAATCATGGTGCTGGCTCATGGGCCCCACCTTGCGATGGCACTCGACGAGACGCTCTCGAAGCTCCGGATCCATAAACATCATGTTATGGCGCATGAGATCGAGCCATTTCCGGTATATCTCAGCGTCCTGTGCAGCCTTGAGCCGGAGCTCCAGAGCACCGGGTGGCCGCTCCTTAGGCCGCATGGCCACGGTCATCAATACCACCGCCTTGACCTCGTCGGGATAATCCAGGCCATACTGGAGCGTGATGCACGCTCCTAGAGTGAAACCGACCAGCACCAAGTCTTGCTGTTTACCTCTGGACCATAACCATCCTCTTACCCATTCCGTATATCGTTCCACATTGGGACAACGGCTTCCCTCTAGATGTCCAGGCAACGTAGGCGCGAGACTACCCGGATAGTGTTTGAGCTGATGGACAAACGATTCGGCACATCCTCCCGCCCCGGGCCCATGAATAAAAACCATCTGGTTCATATCCCCTCCTTGTCCTCGGCATTTTGAAGGGGCTAGTAGTACAGTCGAGCGTAAGCCGTCAAGAGCAAAAAAAGCTATTATGCTATTGATGACAGGATTGTATAGATTTGAAACGGCTGACCTGATAGCCGTTTGGGTGGCGGCCGTAGTTGGAAGGATTGAAGATAATCGCAAGAAATCTGGCTACACACTCCCAAGGTTAGAGATCAGGACTCGGCCCCTTTAGTTCTCTTCCCCATCACGTAAAATGACTGAGAGCGTCGTTAACGTATTTCACAGTCTACTCGTCTAAGCAGATGACGGCGCGTGAACTGCGACGTGATGCCAAAAAAACTAAGGAACAATAGTGGCCGAACACGTACCGTCTCCCAGGCCCGTTAGACGCTTTTACCGGTGGCTAGCAGGCTACTTCAGGGCAGTGATCAATCCGACCTTGAGTACACGGGCCAGGATTATTTCCGGCGCGAAAGGCCTGGTCGCCTTAGGCGCCCTTGGCCTGGCTCTGTTATGCGCGTACGTCGTCATTTTGATCCCCTTCACGCCGAGTATTTCCCATCTACGCAAAGCCAAAATCGACCAGCCCAGTGTGCTGATCTCGTCGGATGGCAAACGCCTGGCCGCTTATAAGCCAATGAACCGCGAGTGGGTCCGGTTAAATCAAGTCTCTCCGCATGTCATCAGTGCCCTGATCGCCACGGAAGATCATCGCTTTTATCAACACTACGGCATTGATTTGCGGCGCACCGCGACGGGCGTTCTGCGCTTCTTCATCGCCGATCCAGAGGGTGGTTCCACTCTCACCCAGCAGCTGGCGCGCAACCTGTATCCGGAGAGCATCGGCCGAAAACGGACGATTACCCGAAAAATCAAGGAGACGATCACCGCGATTAAAATCGAATACGCCTATACAAAAAAAGAAATATTAGAAACCTATCTCAACACCATGCCCTTTTTATACAACGCGTTCGGTATCGAAATGGCTGCGCGCACGTACTTCGACAAGCCAGCCCAAAAACTCACTGTCATTGAAAGCGCAACCTTGATCGCTATGTTGAAAGGCACCAGCTACTACAACCCGGTGCTCAATCCCGAGCGCGCGCTTCGGCGTCGCAACGTGGTACTGTCGCAGATGGTCAAGCACGGCGTGTTGAGCCAGGTCGAATTCGATCGGCTAAAAAGCAGGCCGATCCGCCTCGATTTCGAGCGCCAGCCGGAAGCCATCGGCCCCGCTCCTCATCTTGCCGCGCACATTCGTAAATGGCTGATCGATTGGGCGGATCGTAACGATCTCGACATTTACGCCGACGGCTTGATCGTGCACACCACCATTGATTCGCGTTTGCAGGCGGTTGCCAATCAAGCCGTAAATCGCCAGATGGAGGTTTTGCAGGCGGTCGCCGACGTCGAGTGGGGAATGAACTCCGCGCGATTGCTATCGTCGAGCGCGAACGCGTACGTCGATATGCGCCGGGGCGTGCAGCCTTTCGCTCATTTCTGGAAAACCAAGCCCGGGTTGATCGACTTGTTTATCCGCGAATCCGTCGCTTACCGCAGCGCGGTTGAGGCCGGCGCAACGCCTGAAGCTGCACTGGCGCAGCTGAAGAACAATAAGGAGTTCATGGCCAAGCTGCGTGCCGACAAAACGCGTTTGCAGGCGGGTTTCGTGGCGATGGATCCGGCCACCGGCCACGTAAAGGCGTGGGTCGGTAGCCGCGACTTCAAGACCGACCAATTCGATCATGTGGCGCAAGCCAGGCGGCAACCGGGCTCGACGTTCAAAGCATTTGTTTACGGCGCGGCGCTCGAGCAGGGGATGTCACCGGATAAACCCTTCACCGACCGCGCAGTGGAAATTCCCCTGCCGGACGGCACCGTATGGCGCCCCTCCGATCTATCAGAGCCCACCGGGCGGCGAATGACGGCGCGCGAGGGTCTCATCTTTTCGAAAAACACGATCACCGCGCAGGTCATGCAGGAAGTCGGCCCCAAAAAAACCGCGGAGCTCGCGCGCAGCATGGGGGTTAACCGAAGTAAGCTCGACGAGGTACCGGCGTTGGCGCTCGGCACCAGTCCGGTTACCCCGTTAGAAATGGTCTCCGCTTACAGCACCATCGCTGCCATCGGCGAATACCGCCAGCCGATTTATATCACCCGCATCACTGACAAGAACGGCAACGTGCTCGCCCAGTTTGCAGCCGATAACCATCGCGTCATGTCTGAAAAAACCGTGGGAAATTTGATCAACATGCTGCGCGGCGCAGTGGACCAAGGCACCGGGCAAGCGGTGCGAACGCAGTTTGGCCTGCGCGCCGACGTGGCGGGGAAAACCGGAACCACGCAAAAAAATACCGACGGCTGGTTTATCCTGATGCATCCGCGACTCGTCGCCGGGTCTTGGGTCGGCTTCAATGACTCGCGGGTCACCATGCGCAGCAACTATTGGGGCGAGGGCGCGCACAACGCCCTGCTGGTGGTCGGCGATTTTTTTCAGCAGACGCTGGCGTCGCGACTAATCGACGGGGGCGCTGAGTTCCCGTTCGCACGACCGCACGACTCTATATGGGAACCCTTTTTCGACGCCGCCAAAGAATGGTTCGGTGGCATATTCAAGGATTGGCTGTTCGGAGAAAGAGCCAAGCCGCCGGCACGCAGCGACCTACAGAGTGAAGCGCCGCGATACGAACAAACGCAGCGGGAACAGAGGGAGCTGGGAAGGCAACCCACGAAGGAACAACTCTTAGAGCTATTAAGGCAGAAGCAAGAGCAACGACGGCAGGAGAACCGGGAAAGGGAGTAGGATCTGCAATGTGAGTCTGATGGTATCGCGATTAGCAGAACGAGGACTTAATCAGAATCCAGATTCGGCCCTGACCTTCCTTCTGTTTCCTAGGCAGCGATTTAAAAGTCTCGTTGGAACATATGATTTATGGAACTTACGATCGAGACGAAATTAACCCTGAACGATGGGCACCTAATCCCTCAACTCGGGTTGGGCGTATGGCAGACTCGCGCGGGTGCAACCTGCGAGGCAGCGGTGCTCGCCGCGCTGGAAGCGGGGTACCGGCACATCGATACTGCGGCCATGTATGGCAACGAGGAGAGTGTCGGTGCCGCCATCAGAATGAGCGGCATTCCCCGGGAGAACATTTTCGTCACGACGAAATTGTGGAATTCCGATCATGGAAACCCCGCGCGAGCGCTGGACACGAGCCTGCGCAAACTGAAGTTGGATTATGTTGATCTTTACCTGATCCACTATCCTGTGCGGGAACGGCGACAAAGCTGGCGCGCCCTCGAAGCGCTGCGGGCCGAGGGCAAGGCGCGTTCGATTGGCGTTAGCAATTTCACCATCAGGCACTTGACGGAGCTACTTGCCGAGACGAAGACGGTTCCCGCAGTCAACCAAGTGGAGTTTCATCCGTATTTATATCAGCGGGATCTATTGGATTTCTGCGCCGGCAAAGGCATAGTCATCGAAGCCTACAGTCCCTTGACCAAAGGGGCCCGTCTGAATGATCCGAAACTCGTCGCACTCGCCAAAAAATATTCGAAAGCCGGGCCGCAGTCGGCGCCACTACGGTCGCGATTGCCTTTCTTAGATAGGCTGTCCCGCCATTCGGAAAGCAAATCGACGGCGCAAATCCTCATCCGCTGGGCGCTGCAACATGGATTGGTGGTGATTCCCAAATCGGCCAATCGTAGACGCATCTTCGAAGATGCCGATGTTTTTGACTTTGAAATTACCGCAGAGGATACGGAGATCCTCGATCGCTTTAATGAAAACCTCCGAACCTGCTGGGATCCGACTAATGCACCGTGAGCCGGAACTTCCCGCGACGCGAAAGATGCTCTCGCCGCATATTTCAAGGTTTCCGGAATTCCGGAAACGCGGCAGTCTGTCCGTGAAACTGAACGCAGCGAGCAAAAACACGGCGAGGCGATTTCCTCAGATGAGAATCGTCCCTCGGTGGTAACAGCAGCGTGGGCAGGAAACGATTTTGAACTGTTCGAATGTCTTGAACCGTTCTAACTATTTGATCTCCGCACTTCGATTTGGCCGTCGCGTACCCGGACCTCCAATACAGGCTGCGCGTGCACCGATGGACCTTCGAGCACTCGCCCGTCGTCCAGCGAGAACCGCGACCCATGCCAGGGGCACTTCACCGTAGCATCTTCCAATTTTCCTTCCGAAAGCGGTCCGCCCAGATGGGC
>DASXSW010000706.1:0-17168 GCA_036505755.1 Binatia bacterium
CATCCGGCAAGTGCCAGCAACGATACCAGCAAAACCGCGCAGCAAATTCTCTTCATGATCGTCATTATTGATAGCCCTCCCTCTTAGAGTTTGTCGAACATGTTGACCAGCATGTCCGCTGCTGGTGGTGCCGCAATTGCGATGCCATCGACACAGCGCCATATGGTGTCGACAAATCAATGAATTAGGCATATCGAATGACGTGGTGGATGTTGCAAGTTAACACACCGTATTCGATAGCGCCGATCTCAACGACGCAACTATCGAGTATGTGAAATTTTAGTGGGTTGTTGCAAAAATCGACATGCCGCGGCAAATTGCGACATCGATTTAGCGGTATACGCAGACGTATAAACTTTTCATAATGCTGCTTACTTATGGCGACGATTGAAATAGATCGAGAGCGGCCATGAGGCTCGGAACAAAACTCGTTCTTTGTTTGGTGCTGACTTTGATCGCCACCATGCTTGTCCACGGTTATTTGATCATTCAACAGGACAGAGAAAATATTCTGAGAGAAATGCGAGTGGGAATGACGGGGCTTAGCCGCTCTATTCAGGCCGCTCTGCGATACATTTACGGTGAGGAACGAGATGTAAAGGCAACTCAGAACTTTATCGATGGAGTGGCGCGCTCAGGGAATATTCATGGCATCGTGGTCTACAACGGCTCTGCTCAACGGATCGCGATATCTGCTTCTCTCAGCGACACTAAAGCTTATCCTGACCTTGACCCTAGGCCGGTGCTGAAAATTGATCCGCGACCGGTGCTCGCCAACGGCGATGGGGTCGACGGATATATCGAGAGCCCGGCACACCCAGTCTATTATCGGGTTGAGCCGATCTTGGACGGCAATGGTGAAATCGTGGGGGCCTTTGTCCTCGGTCGCCGCGGCACGGGCTATAATCTGACACTCGAGGCCAGGCGTAATCGAATCATATTAACGACTTCGCTTTTGATCGCGTTGCTGACGGCCGTTATTTTAATTCTGGTCCAGCGCAACGTCTCGCGTCCGATTAAACAATTAATTGAACGCATTCGGGCCATAGGAGAAGGACGGTGGGAGAAGCGCATCGAAATCGACGGGAAGAATGAAATCAGTTCGCTGGCATTGGAATTCAATCTAATGTGCGAAAGGCTCGAGGACTTGTACGGCAGATTCGATCGAGAACAGCACGAGCGTTTGAATTTGGAACGAAGCCTGCGCCAGTCCGAAAAGCTGGCGTCGGTCGGTCAACTTGCCGCCGGCCTGGCGCACGAAATCGGCACACCGCTCAATATCATCGGCGGCCGCGCCGAGTTCCTCTTGCGCCGTCCGCGCAACCACGAAGAGATCAGTGACAACTTGCAGATCATTCGCTCACAGATAGATCGGATCGCAGGTATCGTCCGGCAACTTTTGGAGTTCTCCCGTCGCAGGGAGCCCGCCTTTCGCAACGTGGAACTTTCGCCTCTGGTGCAAAAAGTGATCGGCCTCCTGGAACACAAAATCGCAGAAAAAAACGTGACGGTGGCTTTGAAAATCGACAGGTCGTTACCGCCCGTGCCGGCGGATCCCGATCAATTACAGCAGGTTTTCCTGAATCTTTTCCTAAATTCGCTTCAGGCGTTGCGTTCCGGAGGCAGGATCGATATCAGCGCCAAAATCGCGAGTAGCGAAATTGAAGACGGCAATTACGACGGCAAAGAACGCAAGCTGCGCCTTGAATTTGAGGACAACGGCGCGGGCATACCCGCGGAACATCTCAGCCAGGTGTTTGACCCATTCTTCACTACCAAGGATGTCGGCGAAGGAACCGGACTCGGGCTTTCGGTGAGTTACGGCATTATCAAAGATCATGGCGGCGAGATAAGGGTCGACAGTAAGCCTGGGGAATATACTCGATTTACCATCTTGCTGCCGGTTCAAAATCACCACGGGTTTTCGGAAACAAGGACAACGCTTCAATGACTCCTGCCGTCGCAGAGCCTGGCTTCAAACCTTCGCGTATTTTGGTCGTCGACGACGATCGCGCGATGTGCCAATTGCTGATTGATCTTTTACGGGAGGATGGTTACGAAGCCGACGTGGCTTACGATGGCGAATCGGCGCTTGAAAAATGCCGAACAACGCGCTTCGACTTGGCGATTACAGATCTCATGATGCCTAAAATGAGAGGTATCGAATTGGTCCAGCGGCTCCGAGAGATCGACGCCAGCGCGCTGGTCCTTCTCATCACGGCTTTCGGAACGATCGAAAATGCCGTAGAGGCGATGCGCGCGGGCGCGTTTCACTACGTCACCAAACCGTTCCACAATGACGAAATTTTAATCCAGGTAAAGCGGGCGCTCGAACAAAAGACTCTGCAGGAGGAGCTCAAGCGGCTGCGCACCGAAGTACAAGCGCGCAATCGTTTTCAGAACATCATCGGCCAGAGCTCGGCGATGCAGATGGTATTCGAGACCATCGCGCAGGTGAGCGACTTGCCCGCCAATGTATTGATCGAAGGCGAGAGCGGCACAGGTAAAGAACTGATCGCTCGCGCGATTCATTGCAACAGCTCACGGGGAACCGGTCCTTTCATCCCGGTGAACTGCGCGGCCATCCCGGAAACTCTCTTGGAAAGCGAATTGTTCGGATATGTTCGCGGCGCGTTCACCGACGCTCGAAGAGATCGGCCGGGCCTCTTTCGAGAGGCAAGCGGCGGGATCTTGTTTCTCGACGAGATCAGCGAAATCCCGATAACGCTGCAGGCCAAGTTGCTGCGCGTTTTAGAGGACAAAGAAGTTCGCCCTTTAGGGGCCAATCAAAGCGAAAAGGTGGATACCCGCGTACTTTCAGCAAGCAATCGATTTCTAGACGAGCTCGTAAGAAACGGCAAATTTCGCCAAGACCTATACTATCGGCTCAACGTTATTCGCATCGAGCTTCCAACGCTGCGCCACCGGAGCGAAGACATCCCGCTGTTGGTCAAGCATTTTATCGAGAAGTTCGCCGACAGCGCCAAACGGAACGTGGAGGGTATCCAGGACGAAGCATTGGCCGCCCTGAGGAGCTATGACTGGCCAGGCAATATCCGCGAGCTCGAGCACACCATCGAGCGCGCAGTTCTTTTGGGCAAAGGCGCTCTCATCGGAGTGGAAGACCTGCCGGCTCATTTGGTCGCGCGCGGCGAATCCGCCATTGTTTTGGCCCAAGCCCTTGCCAGACAGTTTACCCTTCGCGATCTCGAGCGGGAATACATCGGAAAAGTTTTGGAAACCACCCACGGCAACAAGACGGAAGCGGCAAGAATTCTCGGCGTGGACCGCACGACGCTCTACCGCAAGCTCGAAGAGTACAAGTTCAAGGACTAAAAATGAGTCGATTGAAAGCCCGTTCAGGCAGTCGAAAACAATGCATTAGAGCGGGCCGATCTCGGCCATGCTGGCGTCGAAGGTGATTTTTTCGTTTTGTTCGGGCTGGCGCAAGATCCAGAAGGGATCTTTGCCCTGGCGGACGGCGTCAATCGAATCCTTGATCATGTTGCGGAGCAGGATGACGCCTTGGTCGGAGGCGCCGAGATGTTCCTTACTTCGGTCGTAGATATCGCCCTGGCTTTCCTGGGCGACGCGGTCTTGGTCGTGTGAAGCAATGCGCCACCAACCGTCGTCGACGCGCGTGTAAACTCCCGGCTTGTCATCTTCGAATCCGACTGTCTTGAGAACCAATGGTTTGCCACGATTCGCTTCGTCGTGGGGCGTGAAGCGCAGCCAGAATGTCGTCGTCTTAGTGTCATCCGTCGGCACGCGGAAACGAATGGCATGATCCGGAATGCGACCTTTGCGCGCGGTAGTATGACGGGTGTGCGAGGGAAAAACCCAATGCGAGTGTTTTGGCTTGGATACGCCCGGCACATGCATGGTGATCTTCGCGCCATAAACGGTTTGCTGCCAACCGATCTCTGGTCGCTTCAAGGCCATATGCGGATATTCAGGCGCGTGGAGCGCGACAAGATGAGTTTGGTCCACGGAGTTCTCGGCGCGTTGGAGCCAGTTGCAATATTCCGTGCCGGCGCCGATGACGCGCTCGCCGCTCTCTTCGAAAAACAAATCGTAGCGCGGCAGTAGCGGCGCGGGCTCAGGGCCGATGTATGCGAAAATGAATCCGGCGATTTCCTGAGCTTTGTACGCAGGATGCTGGATGCGGTCTTTGAAGGTGCTATCGGCAGGTTCTGCCGGCTGCTCCAAGCAGCGCCCGTTCACATCATAGAGCCAACCATGGTAGCAACAGCGAATGCCGCGATCTTCGACGCGGCCATATTCTAACGACGTGCCGCGGTGGGAACAGTGAAGTTCGACAAGCCCCAGCCGTCCGCCGCCGTCGCGAAACAGCACGAAATCTTCGCCAAGCAAGCGCACTTTTGTCGGACTGCTTTTTTCTTTGACGTGCTCGGTGAAGCCCACCGGCCACCAGTAGCGCCTAAGCATTTCTCCAGCCGGCGTGCCCGGTCCGACGCGCGTCACGAGCTCGTTTTCTTCCTTGGATAGCATTGAATTCGCCTCCGAAGTCAGTCGATGAAGTCAGGGTTCCAATCGTCCCAATGGTTCCAGTTGTTCCAAACGTCCGGAATAATTGCGTTACAAAGAGGGTCTATGATCCTTTCAGAATTTTTGCGAGTTCCTCTTTGAACTGGAGACCTTCAGCGTCTTCAGATTTGAGATAATAATTGATCGAGAGCTTTGGCTCTTGGACGGCGACTTTATTTTCCTTGAGATACTTTTGCATCAAAGTTCCCTCGACCAGGTGCGAGCTGCGCGACTCATGCTTTTGGAGGACGCCTTGTGCCTCTTTGGTGGCCATAAAAGAAACGAAGAGCTTGGCCAAATTGGGATGGACTGTGTTCTTCGGCACACTGAGTTGAAAATAGTCGGTGTTGGTCGGTGTCACGCCCGGTACCGCAATGAGCGGTGCGCCCTTGGGCTGCCATGTCCACATCGCACTTAACGCATCGCCAAAATTGGCCATGATGGGAAATTCGCCGCTCACGACGCGCTCTTCTTCGCTGTAGCGCAAGCGCCCGCCGCTAATCGCCACGAGCTTGCGCGCGTAGTCTTTGACTTTCTCCTGTCCCCAGACAAGCGACAGTTCGGCGAGCCACGCGACGTAAGGCGGAATTGCAATCTTGCCGGCCCAGGTCGGACTCAGCTTCGGATCGATCAGGTCGGCGTAATTTTTCGGCGCCTTGTCCTTGGGAATCAAGTTGGCGTTGTAAACAATGCCGTTGGGTGAAGTGTAGGTCAGGACGGTTTCATTGGGAAAGATTTCCATCTCTTTGGTCACCCAGGAAAAAATTCCCGCGTAGTTTACTTTCTCCAGGGCGTTTTCCTTGTGAAGCAGCGCCTGATGCGACTGCGATCCGAGGAAAATATCCGACGAGACTTTCCGTCCGGATTTGATTTCAGTGATATGCCGCGCCGCACGCGCGTTCATGTCCGGCCCGGCGGCAAAGCTGATCTTCATGTTGAGACCGTACCGTTTGTTAAACGCCGCTTCGATCTCCGAAAGTCCCTTGCGGCCGCCGAAGGTTTGCGCGCCGGCGATGAAGACGAGTTCATCTTCCTTCTTGGCGCCGGCGATCAGCGATTCCATCGTGTCGGCAGCGCACAGATGCGACGCGGCCAAAAGTGTCACTGCGAGCAGAGGCAGGCTGAGTTGAGATACTCTATTTACGAACCGTATCATGATCTGCCTCCGATCAGCTCACCTGAAATTCGCCGGGCACGGGGCGCAGAATGTCATTTTTTGCGGGATCACGAATGGTTCCCACGGGATCCTGGCCATTCTGCACGGCCTCGATGCATTGCTTGAACATGCGACGGAGCAGGATCACGCCTTCATCTGATACGCCGAGATGTTCGCCGCTGCGGTCGAAAACCGGTCCCTGGCTTTCCTGAGCGCAACGGTCCTGATCGCCGCGGGCGATCCAGCCGGTGTCTTCGTCCCATCGGTATCTACCCGGCGTGCTGTCGCCTAAACCTTGCTCCTGCTGGTCTTTGGGCACCTTCGCCGACACTTTGCCATCGACGACCGGGGCGAAGTAAAGCGTAAAGTGCATCGTGTTGGTGTCATCGACAGGGACGCGCCAGCGCAGCGCCTCATAACCTTCGTGGGTCGCAGCGAATGCCGCCGGGTGATCTTCATTCAAGTGATAACCGACTTTGTTCATGTTCGGCATCAGAAAATGGCTCACGGTCATAAACGAACCCTCGGGGACCGTGCGCGTGAATGTGTCGCGGATGCCGAACTCGGTGATCTCGGAAGTCAGCTTCTCGTCGGACCACAGGCGAGTCTTAGGCGTGCGGTGGAGCCATTTAAAGTGATGCTGGTCGACGCTGTTCTCGACGGTTTGCAGAAAGTTACAATGGATTAAGCGAGCCGCCAGCGAGCGCACGCCGTCCTCGCGAACGAGAACATCCCAGCGCGGCAGGAGCGGCGCCGGCTCCGGGCCGATGTAGGCAAAAATAATTCCGGCCGCTTCCTGCGCCTTATAAGCTTTGTGACGGACACGATCTTTGAACGTGCTCTCCGGCGGTTCGCCAGGCATTTGCAAAATTTTACCGTCAATGTCGTAGAGCCAGCCGTGGTAACAGCAGCGTAAACCGCCGTCTTCGACATGCCCAAACTCCAGTGACGTGCCGCGGTGGGAGCAGCGCAGGGTGAGGAGCCCGACCCGGCCCTGGTCGTCGCGAAAGACAACCAAATCCTCGCCAAGTAGACGCCGGCGGATGGGCCGACCTTTGAGCTCTGTGCTAAAGCCGATGGGGTGCCAATAGCGGCGCAGCATTTCCCCGCAGGGGGTGCCCGGACCGACATGGGTGATCAATTCATTTTCTTCAACGCTGAGAGCCATAATCAGTCTCCCGAATCAAAATTGAGGGATCAGCAATGGCGCGAAGAATATTCGACAAGTAAGCGAGGTGTCAACCGACGAGTCAGGGGGCAAAGATTTCTCTCTTCGTTCGAAATGACATGCCGGTACAGGCGATTCCGAGTCCTGTCGGAGTCCGTCATTCCCGCGTGCTTTTAGCGGGAATCCAGGCGAGACTCAGACTGGATCCCGGATAAAAACATTCGGGCGCGCAAAGATCATGCAACCCTTTCAATTCATTCCCTTTCGTTCGAGGAATGCCTTGAACCCTTCACGCGGCGAGTTGGCTTTTAGCTTGCCCTTTCGCGCATTTTGTTCGGCATCAAAGCGTTCGCGCCAGGCCTTGCCGATATCGTCATTGAGTAATTGTTTGATACCTTGCACCATACGCGGATCGTTTTCACTGATTTGTTTGGCCATCTCGATCGATGCGTCGCGCAGCTGCGCGCATGGGACAAGCTGATTGAGTAAGCCGATGCGTTCCGCCTCTTGAGCTTTGACCGGTCGTCCGGTATAGAGCAGCTCTTTGGCCTTGGGCATACCGACGACTAGTGGCAGAGACCAAGTCGAGTTCGCGCGTCCATACTTGGCGGCGAGGAATTGAATTTCGGCGTGCTCGCAACCGATGCGAATGTCGACCATAGTCGTCAATTGCGCGCCGGCGCCGTATGCCAGACCGTTAATCGCGCCGATAATCGGCTTCGTGAAAGTGGCCAAGTGCCAATTCGCTTCGCGGCGATTCTCACTGCGCGCGGCCATCTCCTCGGGCGTCGATTTCACCATTTGCATGATATCGCCGCCCGCGGAGAAGGCCCGCGGACCGGCGCCGGTGAGAATTACGACCCGTGCATTGTCATCGTTTTCGATCTTCGTGAACTCCTCGTCCAGCTCGCAGGCAAGCTCATAGCTCATCGCGTTGAGTTTTTCCGGGCGATTCAAAGTGATAATAGCAATCTGATCGACGCGCTCGGCGAGAATGTTTTCGTAGCTCATATGATTTCTCCTCTGTGCATGGGGCATTACAGCAGAAAGACCAGAACGGTGCAAATTAAGGCGAAGTGAGATTATTGCCGATTGGATACTAGGCCAGCAGAACGTCAACTGATCGCGGCTTTGGGGTAGTGGTTCAGTTTCGCAAACATTTGTAGGGGCGATTCCCTGTGGTCGTCCCAGAGGGAGGGAGACACAGGGGTCTGCCCTTACATTGACGATTCGACATTGACGATTCGTTGAAATCAAATTGAACCACTACCGCGCTTGGACTTGAGTTGACATGGGAACAGACCGTCGGGTACGCTGACAACGAGATGACGACGCGGCGCTAACGTAGGAGGATTCTATGGCTAAACCCGAGATTAAATCGGAAGCAGACGCATTCCGTCAAGCGTTCCACGAGCGCATGCACGCTAACCATATGTATGGTCTCTGGGAACTGGCGAGCCAAATGACGCCGCATCCTCAACCCAAAATGATTCCGCATATGTGGCGCTGGTCGACGACGGAGTCGATCATGGAGGAATCAGCTCGGGCCGTGCCGGTCGGCGACGAGCGGCGCGCGTTGCAGCTTTTCAATCCTGGTCTCGGTGGCCGCTGGGCGACGACCAACAACCTGATTGCCGCCGTGCAGATTCTCTTGCCGGGTGAAGTCGCGCGCGCACACCGGCACACGCCGACAGCGATCCGCTTCATCATTGAAGGCACGGGCGCTTATACAGCGGTCGACGGCGAGCGCGTTTACATGGCTCCGGGGGATTTAATTCTAACGCCAAGCTGGGCATGGCACGACCATGGCAACGAAACCAAAGAGCGAGTGGTGTGGATGGACGGGCTCGACATCCCGTTGATCGCATCGGTCGAAGCGATGTTCTTTCAGTTCTACACGGCGGAGCAGGTAGCGGCCACGCGTCCGCCCAACGCGTCGAAGCAGCTCTTTGGCCATGCGCATATCAGCCCAACATGGGTCAAGGAAAAACCGAAATCTTCGCCGCTGTTGCTTTATTCATGGGATCAAACTTGGCAAGCGTTAAACGAGCTGCGTGATCATGAAGGAAGTCCTTTCGACGGCATCGCTCTTGAGTATCGTCATCCGCAGACGGGCGGGCCTGTGATGCCAACCATGGCCTGTTGCGCGCAGCTCCTCCGGCCCGGCGAGCACACAAAGGCACATCGGCACACGGGCAGCGCGGTTTATTACGTCGTTAACGGCGAAGGATTCACAATCATCAACGGTCAGCGTTTCACCTGGCACAAGGGCGATATCGTCGCTCTACCGCCGTGGGCGCTGCACGAACATGCGAATTCCTCCGCGAGCGCGGATGCGGTGCTGTTCTCGATCCAGGATTTGCCGGTGCTGAGCGCACTGGGCCTCTACTACGAGGAAGAACTCAAAGAAAACGGCGGACACCAGGAAGTTACTTCGATGTTTAAGACGGCGTGATTCGCCGCGGTTGAGGAAACTCAATGCGAAGCAACTAGACGAGAAGAGCCATTAGCCAATCTCGTCGCCGGCTTCTTTGTGATTCACGATGTAAGCGCAGAGGGCTGGCTATTTGGATGCTTGACCGTTAGGGTTTTTTGCTGGCCTCGCTTTCCGTAAAGCTCAAGAAACAGATTGTAGAAGGAAGAGATGGTGCGGTCTTCGCCTTGTTGGTGTCCTTCCTTCAACCAGCTCGACCCCGTTGGCGTCGAGATAGGCACCGACCGTGCGCAAGGTATTCGAAACACTGTAAAAGTCCGGAAGGTGCCGCGGTCTGGAACGCTTTGCTCGCCCGGCTTGGGATAATTTTTCGACGTCGGCCAAGCTGAAAGTTAATAACTCAGCAACGGAACCGCTGCACAATTGCAAGTACCACTGTCGTACCTTCGTACGTAGCGAGCTGGTCTCTTGAGGCGTACCCTCGATGACATACCTATCTGCAAGTCGCTTTAGTTCGAACACACTAATATTTCTTGCTTCGAGCGCCTGGCCAATAGCTCGAAGATCTTCGTCGTAGGATTTGGTCGCCGCCATAGCACACCTCCGGTTAAATATGGCGTATTATATTCGGTCGGCCGCTAGAAACAAATCGGAAAAAATTAGATTGTTTTGCTAGATGGGATGGTTCACTGCAGAGGAGCGCAGGGCTAGGACGTCCGATTCGGTTCGCTGCGACTTCCCGGAGACAAAAGTGGTAGAACCGGCGATTGCCGTGCCGTTAGATAAAATCAAGCAAAGCGTGATCGAGAGCATCAATCCACGGTTCATGTAATTTCTCCTTTTTCCGGGCGCAGAGCAGATCCGTCTCTATCGGCATGCTTACTCACTCAGAGCACACAGAGAAACTAGTGGTCCAATCTTTATCTGGCAATCGAATGGGAAATAATTCTTTTCAGAATTGTTCAAAATAGGCTGTCCCAAATCTGGTCCCTGTTTTTGATCTCCTGTCCCGTTTCTGAATCTTCTAATAAAGCGAGGCTCTGAGTGCTTGGTCTTGTCGAGCTTGGAGGGCACAATCCTAGTTAGCTTCGCGCTGCTGTTGACGTCTACGCCGGCGTCGATTTTGATCTTTGTCAGTAAATTCACTTACATTTCTGAAGACTCTGGCTATGGAGGTTTGCGACGAGGGCTTAGAGCGCCGCAGCAAGACACAAAACGTCTTGTTCCGGCAGTAACGATCGCGTTACCGGAATAGCGCATGGTCCACCGTGCCGGCATCAAACTTGCTCGTACTTTTCGAACGTATCAGTCGGATCGGGGGCGGCGGTGGACAAACCTTTCGGACGATAAGTTATGGCCAAGATTTCTCGCTACCAACAAATCTTTTCTGAGATTGAGCTTTTCCTCAACGCAGGGAGGTACGAGGACGCTAAGGTTCTCTTGCGTTTTCTCGATGACCGCCCCTTAGATCGCGAAAGTAGCCTTCGTCTCCTTTTGATTAACGTAACTCTCGACGGCCCCAGACCCTACAAAGACGAGATCGATAAACTTCACGGCTTGTTGAATCCCAACGACCTTGAGAAAGAAATCATCGGGAAAATTTTTCTCCTCGCATCGAAGTCTGCGGAAGAGGAAGGCCGAAGAAACCAGGCTTATCTGCTCAATCCGCCGCTTGAAGAAGCCATTCCTCCCGATGCATCCACAAGCGAGCTGCGTGAAAAAGTCAAACTACTGCAAGGCCGTGAGGCGGAGTTACTGACTGTCAAGAAGGAGCTCGCGGAGTTGACCGTGTCGAGAGACCGAGCTGTGCGATCGTTGGAAGAAACCGTTAAGCAGAAAACGGAGCTACTGCGGACGAAGGAAGCTGCGCTCAACGCTCTGGAAAACCGTTTCGGCGAAACCAGTCGCTCCCTGGAGATTCAACTTAGCGAGAAACAAGATCTCATCGAGAGCCGTGAGAAGGATCTCAAGGAAATCGGATCCAAGGTAATTGAACTCAATGCGCAACTCGCCGAATTAGGCCGAGCCAAAGATCAAGACGGTCGTCTGCTCCACGAGGAGCTGACGCAGAAAACCGCGCTTTTGCAGGTCCGCGATGCAAAGATAAAGAATCTACAGGAGCGATCGGCAGAGCAGATTCGCGCCCTGGAAGGTCAGCTCGGCGAGAGGCAGAGTCTCTTGGCGTCTCGCGCCACGGAACTTGATTCGCTCATGGGCAAGATGAGCAGGCTGACGCAGGAACGCGCCGAGCTGGCGTCACAACGAGAAAAGGCAGACGAGCGGGTTCAAGAAGTTCTGCGCCAAAAAGCCGCGCTGCTCCAAGCCAAGGAATCTTCCATCCGCGAGCTCAAGGAGCAGATGAGGACCAAGATCCAATCGTTCGAGCGTGAGCTGGCGGAAAAGCAGAAACGGATGGAAAAAAGCGAAGTGGAATTGGCTGAGCTACGGAGTCAGATCCGTATCCTCACCAAGAGATTGGGAGACGCGGAGGCGTCCAAATTACGCGCCGAAACCTTACTCCATCAAGAGCGTAATAGGACGAGCCAAGCGCTCTCAGCTGTCGATTCCGCTAAAAGTTTAGCCGGCGAGCCACCTGGGGATCAAGTACCGGCGCCTGAGTCGATAACCACTCCGTCCACTCCCGGTCAGGACCATAGCCCGGGCTGGCCGAGTTGGTTCCGCCGCGCATGGCAAATTACTTGGAAGCCAAAGACATTTCCGGCGCCTGCACTTTCCGCAGCTGTCGTCGGGCTGCTCCTAATGCCAATAGCCTATTTCTTGTTGGGACATGGTCGCACGGGGCCAGATCACACAAACGCGCCTGCGCCGACAACAGGCGGCAATTCTGTAGTGGCCGTCGATGCCATTATGCCGTCCAAGCCCAATTTTGAAGCAGACAATCCTAGGAAAAAGCGAGTCGACCGCGTGGTGGCCAAGAAACGCGAAGAACCGCCGGCCGAAATGACGACGTATAAAACCCGGCGTGTGGTGTCGCTAAGGGAGGAGCCTCGTTTCGCTGCGACCTCGAAGGCACAGATCGGTGCCGGCACGTCGATCAGTGTCCTCGAATCGAACGGCGATTGGTTCAAAGTCAGAACTCGACCGTCGGGAGCCATCGGCTACATAAGAAAAGAATACCTCGTTCATCAAAGTTCGACTCGAACCGAGGACCGGCTTCGTCTTTATTGACAACGCCGTTACGGGGCAAGTCTTTGAAAATTAGCACCCGTGCCAGAGTGTTTGCGTGACAGTTACGGCCGGATTTCCGCATCCTACTGTGCTCTCGCGCCGCTCGCTCGAGAAACGCGAACTTCTTCATCGCTCGTTCGCGAAAAGTTCGCGTACCACAGCCCAACAGCCATGAACGGTCGCAACAGAGACGACTTCATCGACCTCGTTGCGAAAATCATCGCGTGTTTCCGCCGCCGGCTAGGACGACAACTGAGAGTGAACAGAAGAAAAAATCCTCCGGAGCAACTAGCAGCAGCGGCAGCGTAAGTGGGAGTGGAAGTGCTAGCGGCAGTGGCAGCGTAAGCGGAAGTGCCAGCAGCAGCGAACGCTAAACTCGTTAGCTGAACAAAGCTGAAGGGGGATCATAACAATCCGTCGTTGACCGAGACGTCGTCTATGCGCCAGCGACGGATTTCCCCTTATGCAAGAGGAGACTTTTGTTTGGGTCGTTGCCTCCACTGACTTTAAGCCCAGTCAAGATGCAGAGCGTGCTCATAGGTGAAGACTAACACCCGCGACAAATTCTCGCGTCAACTCTATTGTTTTCCGGCTGCGAAATATCTCAGACTGGCATCTGTACCCGAAGAATGTATCTTCGCTTAAACTAGGGAGGGGCAGCGACGCAACCGCAAACTGGCTGCGTTGATGCGCCGCTGCGTGTTAAGGGGCGCCCATCGGAAGCACAAGAAAGTTTTCTGTTCTCGACACATTCTTACCGCGTGCGAAACCTTCGAGAGACTAGTGCGCCATACAAGCCCACAGCAAGCATTAGCAGGGACGAAGGCTCTGCGACGTCTCCGGTGACTTGGTTAATGGTGACGATATCACTGCCAAGATCTTGTGCGCTGATAAAGATTCCGGACGCGTTGTTCCCATTCTCATTCGGGCCGCTCTCGGATTCGTCGTAGGGCTCGGATTCGTCGTAGGGAATAATGTTGATCGCGAGGTTGTCGATGGCGAATGATTTCTTTTGTAAACCTACAAACTGTAACGTGTGAACGGGAGTATCGAAGAAATAGCTACCCTGATGCCCCGTCAAACCTGCATTTTTTTGAGCTTTTGATAAAGTTTGCTGATTGACGACGACACCATCGGCCAAGATTGCGAAGCTTTTTGCTTTCTTAAAGAGCTGAAAATCGACGCTGAACGAGTCGATCGGATTGGCGCCAAAATCGATTGTGATGGCGGGTGCGCCTTTACCTTTGCCGACCCTCAAGGCCGAGTTAACTTCCGTCGTCTTTTGACTAAGGGTAATATCAGATCCGAACAACCCCTCCATGTACGCCTCGACGTCGGAGGCGTTCACGCCTTTCTTCGAATGACTCTGAATCTGATCGAAATCAAATAAAACCATGCTCGCCGCAAGAGCCGGCCGATCAGCAAGCAAAACCGTTAGGAAAAACAAACCCCTCCAGAGAATTCTTTTCGACATCGTATATACCCCCGTTGCGAAAACCCATTGTTGTCGGGCGGATGCGCGCAATGGAACATGTTGCGTCAGAAGAGCTGTCCACATAGTCATCAACGGCAAACGGTCGAGTTATCCGTGCTAGCAGCAAGATCAGTGCCGCCAGGTAACTATCAGATAACGCAATAGTTTTTAACCTAGGGTTGAGATAAGAGTGTAAATATCCGTGACATACTCCGTCCAAACCATGAGGTACCTCGCTAAAAGATTGAAATGCCTCAGCATTTATATATAAGCAGAAACGTAATTAGTCTTTACAGTGTTACGGGCGTGTTACAAAAGAACTATGGCTACACGACGATTCGGCCACCAATGATGAGAGCCCGTTACGCCGGGAAGGATAGGGTAGTCGTAATATTTAAATTACTTGCTCTAAGTGATTGACATTCGCGACGGCTTGTCGAAACAGGTAAGCGTCTTCTTATTGAAGGGTTTCTCGTTTAAGGTACAACGGTGTATCTGTGGGATTCAGTAACAACGCTGGACGTGCTTCGGGGTTGCCCGCTCGGGAAAAGAACGTTGAAAGGATGTTCTCAATCGACAGAACGCCTGCGGTATTATGATTGCCGTTGACGACCAATCCGACCACATATCCGGATGGGTCGACTACCGCGCCTCCGCTCATGTGGTTTTCGATGCGCATGCCCCACTGGGTATCGATGGCGACGCCCTGACTTTCCAGGTAGGGCGCCGTGTAGACCTTTAGATCCGCGGCAAAATAACCGCGCCGATTCTTTTCGGTCAAATTCAAAAAGCCTGCAGAGATTACAAAATCATGGTCTTTCGGAAATCCGGTGATGAATACTCTTTTGGGCGGCAGCAACGGCGTTAGTTGAAAGTCCGCGCCAGGATTGCTCACATCGATGCTCGCTTGGTCGAAGTCTCTTAACTTCCAGAACGAAAATGAACTCGTCGTCTCGGTCTTCAACTTGCCGATTACGAAATCTCTTTGTTTGATAATTTCGTCGGGCGTGTGTCTCTCCTTCCCGTTCGTGGAATCCGCCTCTTTTAGATAAGAGATGATGTCAATTTGAAATTCTCTACCGTCGTTCTCAGCAACATAGCGCACACCCGGGCGCGCCGTCGAGCAGTCAATTCTTACCGATAGGCCGCTGTTTCCTTTTTGAGCTTGTAGGCAATATTTCATCACATGGTAGGCGGTGACAAAGAGACCGTCCGCCGACACGAGGAACCCCGATCCTAAATTGACGCGGCGCCAAGCGTTGTCGGTATCGCGATACTCGAGGAGAATCTTCAGGCTCCTAGACCGCGCATGAGTCCAGTTAAAAGTGACATCTTTGGCCGAAGAGAACTCTTCCGCGCTGGTTATAAACCGACTTAATGCTGGCCTAGGCAGGAAAAACAGGAGAATGATGGGAGTGAGATAACGAAGTATGAGCACTAGCGCGTACAACTAAGTGCTCTATTTACCCTAAATTTTCGGAAAACGCAAAAGTTTTTTCCCATAGATGAGAAAATTGTGGACGGGTGTACCGTTTGCGGTACAGCATTGCGTGCAATTTTTATCGAGCCGGATTCGGGGCTTTAGGCGAGCTGGAAATACATTGGAAAGGAACTCCGAGCGAGAGGTCGAAGATTATCCGCCCCTCGCCCGGAATCTAGGTTCTGGCTCAAAGGCAACGGCCTAAGATTCTGCCTCGTTATTTAATCTCTTTCCTTTGCCGACGGACTCTCGGGTTTCACCGAAGAACCTGGTCGCGCAGGGGAATCGCTCTTAGTAGACTCCGACACATTACCAGAGGAGCCTTCTCTGCTGGAACCCGACGCGCCAGAAGAGCCTCCCGCACTGCCCAACGTAACGCCAAGTTTTGTCGCTGTTGCCTGGTCGAGTGTCCCGGTGACCGGTAAATTATTAGCCTGTTGAAACTGTCGTAATGCCTGTTGAGTCTTGCTGTCCAGGGTGCCGTTGATCGGACCCGGATCTATGCCTTTTGCTTTCAACGCCTCTTTTGCATTCTTGATATCGTCCGATGAAACCCGCGAGCTGCTGGTTGAACGATCTGATTGCGCCGGCGACTGCATTTTCTCCGGAATACCCCCTCCGCGCTGTCCCGCTTCCGGGACGTATTGCGCAGAAATCGATTGGACCCCAAGACCAATGCCGCCTGATAGAGCGATTGCTGTCAGAACCAATTTTCCACTTCTCATGAATGCCTCCTTATCCCAATATAAATTTTCTAATCTCAGGCCGTGCGGTGTTTCAATAGCGCAACGCCTGTGCCATCCGCTAATTTTTACAAAGTCCTCGATCCGTCGAAGGAAAATCGTGTGCGGAATAAACTGACAGTCAATATGATGGTGGGCTATTCCTACATGAACTGTCGGCATAATTTCACGCCTTAAACGTCGGGGAAACTGTGGCCCGCGTTCCTTTGATCACAAGGGCAATACACAGAGCGCACGATGTGACTGCCACACAACAATACCTAGATTGCTGCTAGCCTGGAGAATTCGAAAAGAGAATTACGGACACCCCTGTAGGGAAACAAGGCCAATATATCCGTCGCGGGCCCGCCATTGGATAAAAAGGTTCTAACAAGTTGCATAGTTAGTTAAAAAATGAGGGGTTGGCATAGCCGTTGCGCAGTAAACAACAACCGAAAGGACGATATTTTTTGTCGCGATAATTTGCCTTGCATCGCAATGCCGAGCACTCCGAGTCATCGTGCGAGGACGTGAGCAACACTGAGTGACAGTGTGATTCGAAAGCGAAAGAGTCCCAGAAGAAGTCTTGACGATCTAAATTCAAATGAGGCGTTAATCTTCAATCGGGTTAACGAATGGCTATGAGACATCAGGAAAAAAGAATCGCATACCCGGAAGTGTGGGGCTACATTCGACGAAGTCAAACGGCCAATTCCTTTGAATGTAACCACTGTGGTCAGTCGTTTCAGACGTATGAACAGCTTCGTCGCCACGAAGTAG
This sequence comes from Binatia bacterium, assembly GCA_036505755.1. GTDB lineage: Bacteria > Desulfobacterota > Binatia > UBA9968 > UBA9968 > DP-20. Next base: position 16,952 of record DASXSW010000706.1, read on the forward strand.
ACTGTCTTCACGACGATACGGACAAACAGAAGAGCGTTTAATTGGGCTCTCACACTTCGACGCTCTCTACGCTTACAATTACAGCGGAACGAAGGAGCGAGTTCCACACTATCGGCTCCTTCTCCGGCGATGCGTTCACGGCGAACGTGTACTCACTCCGCGCGAGGGTTCGTCTCACCGCCCATTGTCGGCCAATGCAACGAGTCCGGTTTGACTT
>DASXSW010000707.1:0-11826 GCA_036505755.1 Binatia bacterium
AAATCCACACTTACACCGAGCTCCGGCAACAGATTCACGACGACCTCCGGATCCAACATCCCGAATGGGTCCAGCCAAATGGCGAGTCCCCCATGTGCGATTCTTACGAAGCGCGCCTCATGGAGCTGCTCGGCATTTCGAAGCGAAGGAGATCCAACTAGTCTATCGCTGCTCCTCATCGCGCCATCGAGAAGGGACGGGGCGCGGTCGCAACTGCGCGGCTGAATGCCTTCGGCAAACGCCAATTCCAATTGGCCGACGCCTTGAGAGCGCCTATCTTCAACCATGAAAATCCTCTTTGGGCGATATTTGGTTGCTTGCGTTATGTTGAGTATCACAACCTTTGTCTTTGCCGGGGAATTCAAAAGCCGCATCATTACGAGTTCGCCGCTGATGATCACAATCCCCGACAATCACTTTCTTAAGGTCTCGAATTTTACCCAAGAAGGAGGCGTCGATCGCGGCGTGCTTACAGTGACTCTAAATGGTCAAAGTGATCAAACTGGTCAAACTGGTCAAACCGCCAATGTTCTCACCGCCAGCCGGATTGATTCGAGCACCGGGGTTGCTTCGCAAAATCCGCCAGAAATCATCAATCGAGTGATAATAGCAGGTCCGGCTCAAGTAACAGTCGCGCCGGTCCTCGGTGCAACGCTCTTCATAACCTATAGAAAACTGCCCGAAGAGGGCACAGGCACAACAACCGTTGTGATCGCTCCTACTCCCACCCCCACTGTTACCTCCACACCGACTGTTACACCTACTCCGACCGCTACTCCTACCCCTACGCCGTAAGGCGCACGAATAGACGGGAGAGGTGTCGCGCTTCGCCTGCTCCCGAATGAAGCCGGCGGGAGTCGAGCGACACAGATGGGCAAACCCGAGAAGGCCGCGGCGGCGTAAAAGTCGGAAGAATAGTATCAATAGTGAGCGCTGCCGCCGTTTCCCTTCAACTTCTCAACCTCTTCACTTTCTTCCACTCGCGCATTAGAGCAGCGAACGCCTCTTCGAGATCTCTTCCGAAAGCTACGATGCCTCCTTCGTGTCCGGCCATGACAAGAATTTTTCGGCTTTGCACGTCGGTACGCTTGAAAAGACGCATTACTTCGTAGGCCATCTCGGGCGTCCCGTATTCAACGGTCTTCGAGCTTGTCGGAGCTTGATTTAGAAGGGCTCCCCACAAATTTGAGTCGTGGCAGTGTATAACCGACCCGGCCTTTGCATCCGATTCATAAACCGCGGCGTGCGTCAGCGACTCCGATGAGGCAATCGCGGATCCCTCACATCGGAGCCAGTTCCTTTTGAAATCGTAAGCTACCACTCTTGCGCAATCTGCCAGCGTCAGTTCTGGTATTCCGCCCGTCGCCGACCCTGTGATGTAGAAATTGTTGGTGGTGCCGCCCCTTATGCTCAGGTTGCCGAACCCAATGCCATTTGAATCCACACCGATCAGTCGAAGGTGGAGAAGTTTCCGCCGGTATGCGTTCAATTCGGCAAAACCGTCGAACGGCGTAATCTCCGCAGCCAGGTGTTCGCACGTGAACTTTATGTATTCGCTCACGGCGCGTGCTCTGGAAAAAGCGCGCAGATACTCTTTTCGTCCGCCTTGCACACGCCTCGCTCGGTAATCAGTCCGGTCACCAGACGCCTGGGCGTAACGTCGAATCCGTAGTTTGCAGCCGGACTTCCCTCCGGGGTGACACGCACTCCCACCTGTCGTCCCTCAAGCCACCCGTCAGCGTGCTTTACTTCTTCCGCGCCGCGCTCTTCAATTGGGATCTCTTTCAATCCGTCCCGTATCTTCCAGTCAAGCGAAGACGAAGGCAGCGCCACATAGAAAGGAACATTATTATCCTTCGCCGCCAGCGCCTTCAGGTACGTCCCGATCTTGTTCGCAACATCTCCCGTGTAAGTCGTCCGATCTGTTCCGACAATCACTAGATCTACTTCGCCATGTTGCATCAAATGTCCTCCTGAGCTGTCCGCGATCACCGTATGCGGCACGCCGTGTTCGCCCAGCTCCCAGGCAGTGAGTTTCGAACCCTGATTCCGAGGTCGCGTCTCGGCAACCCACACGTGAACCGGCAACCCGCTATCGTGCGCGGCATAGATCGGCGAGGTGGCAGAACCGTAATCGACAAAGGCGAGCCATCCCGCGTTACAATGCGTGAGTACATTGACCGGCTTCCACGCTTTCTTTCGAGCAATTTGCTGAATGAGATTCAACCCGTGCTGCCCGATCATCCGGCAGTGCTCCTCATCCTCTTCGGCAAGCAGTCTGGCTGTGCGCAGGGCAAGGGCGACCTTCTCTTCCGCAGTTTTCCCTTCGGCGATATTCTTTAGCTGGCGCTCGACCGCCCAGGAAAGATTCACCGCCGTCGGTCTAGTCGCCTTGAGTTGTGCCGCTGCGCTGGCCAGGTGCTGATCGAATCCCGCAAATGCAGGACGCGTGGCGGCCTCAATTGTCGCAAGATACATCCCGTATCCCGCGCTCACGCCGATCAGCCCCGCTCCGCGAACGTGCATTTCGCCGATCGCCGTCACCATCTGCTCGACCGTGCTGACTTCTTCGATGACGAAACGGTCCGGCAAAAATCGCTGATCGATTAGCTGCACGACGCACTCATCGTCCGTCTTCAGCCAGATAGTTCGAAAATGTTGGCCGCCGACCTTCACACCTTTTAGTTATGATCTCTGCACTAACTCTTAAATCACAAATCGCTCAGACGCGCAGCTGTGGCCATTTTACGCTGCGAAGTGCCGTCGACGCTGCGTCGGCCTACCTTCATATTTGCAGAGCGAGCGCACTCGCGATCGCAAGGAGAAGCGTCAATAATAAGCTCTAACCCCTTTTTCTTTTCTTAAATCTCCCTCTCAATGGCTTTCCACTCTGCCGGAGTTAATTTGAGCTTCGCGGCCGCGACGTTTTCTTCCAAGTGCGCGATAGACGATGTGCCAGGAATCGGCAGCATCACCGGCGATCGTTGGAGAAGCCAGGCAAGCGCGACCTGAACAACGCTCACGCCATGATCCCTCGCCACTTTTTCCAGTGGATTCTCAGGTTTCAACCCTCTGCCTCCGCCGATCGGAAACCATGGCATAAACCCAAGACTCTTCTTCTCGCAATAGACCAGAACATTTTCCGATTTGCGGTTCTCAATGTTGTACTGGTTCTGGACGCTCACTATCGGAAGGACTTTGCGCGCCCGCTCGATTTCCTCCGGATCCACGTTGGATAAGCCCACGTGCCGAATCTTCCCGGCGTCCTGCATTTCCTTGAGCGCGCCGAGCGATGCCTCCATAGGCACTTTCCGATCGACAGTGTGCAATTGATACAGATCGATACGCTCGAGCCGTAACCGCTTCAGACTCATCTCGACGGCTTGTTTGAGATGTTCAGGTCGACCGTTTGGCACCCACTGGCCCGGTCCGGGTCTGGTCAGACCGCCTTTCGTGGCGATAACAAGTCCCTTGGGATAAGGGTGAAGCGCCTCGGCTATGAGCAGTTCGCTTGTTTCCGGCCCGTACGCGTCGGCGGTGTCGATCAAGTTAACACCAAGTTCAACGGCGCGCCTCAGAACTTTGAGCGCGTTGTTGCGGTCAGGTGGCCAACCCCAAATGCCTTCCCCGGTTATCCGCATCGCGCCAAAGCCGAGTCGATTGACCGGGAGATCGCCGCCCAACTTCCAAGTAGGCTTCGTGTCTGGGCTCGTTGCTGTTGACGAGTCGGCCCCGAGGATTGTGGCCGATCCTCCCGCCAATAGCGTGGCTCCGGTTCCCAGACTCATGCCAAGAAATGTTCGGCGGGTAACACCATTGTCTACCCGTTTTTTGTTCGCGTTTGGAGATTCATCAGACATCACAAGCAGGTACGTTTACGGAAACCGCCCTCAACGCAAGCGCGCTCTTCCATCCAGAAAAGATGTAGCGATAGCCGTGTCGACTACGCTCCCGCAATATCAAATGTTTAGATGCGCCCCGTTCTTGCTATCTAAGGATCAATTCCCATCGCGATGGCATCGGTGATCTCTTCCCATCCGCAGCGCTTCCAAAATTCACGGCCGTGCGCATTATCGTCGGCGACCATGATAATGACCCGCTTGACCCCGGCCCGGCGTAGACCGTCCAGGCATTCACTTAACAGACGCCTACCGAGTCCGCGTCCCTGATATGTAGGATCAACCGCCAGATGATAAATGTGTCCGCGGCGTCCATCATGACCGCATAACGCGACGCCAACAGTCTCCGACCTGTCGGTCGCCACCCGGCTCAGCCCCGGGTTGCGCGCGAGAAATTGAGCAACGCTTTCTTTGTCGTCACCCTCGGCGATCTCGAGACCTTCGACCCTCTGCCATAGCTCAACCGCCGTGTCGTAATCGTTGATAGAAAATTCTCGGGTATCGATGTTGCCGCTCATCTTGGATCAAGAGTTCGGGCCCATGTACCTAACGAGTAGAAGATTCTTTCCAGCGCGTTTTCTTCGTAGCGGCGTGGAGATAACGAAATGAAACCCTCGCGAGAACACGTTGTCGATCTTAGGCCGACTGCCGGTGGATCGCGAGGCCAACGTAGTCCTCGATTCTCTCCGGGAGACATTTTGTTTACCCGCGCGACTCCCGCTCGCGCGTGTTCTGCTTGCGTTTCGCGAGGGCGAGGCGCTCGGTTTTTTTGCGGCGTGCCTTGCGTTTCTTAACGTTGTCTCTGCCTTGGCTGTTTCCCATAAGGCCTCAACACTCACCCACCTGTCGCGCTATAGCAATTCAGCGTCGGTTCGAAGTTGTTTCATTCACTCAGCTCTCGCTTGGCTTTCTGCTACCTGGGCGGCATTACCGTGCATGTCACTTGCCCGCTCGCTCCATTTCGCTGCCCCGAATCCGTGCTTCAGAATCCGCGAATCCGGTCCCGACAATTTCGCTCTCTGAATGTTAAATGTTTAGATGCAACTCAATACATTCCGGTCGTGCCTTTAAGCGACTTGGGTCGAGAGCCGCTTACGCCAGTTGGAGCGATGAATCAGAAGAATGACGAGCCAAATGATGAAGGCGACTGCGCCCCCGGGGATGGTCACGAGCATCAGCCAGCCCGTTACACCAAGGGCATAAAGCAGCTGCCCATAGTCTTTTCCGTTGATTACGCAGGGATGCACCGAGCCTTCATCCACGCGGCAGCCGTGTGCGTTGGCGATTAAACCGCAGGCAATCACAGACCCCACCGGCGCAAACGCGACGAGAACGATGAGGACGAGAGCAATCCAATAGAGAATCCAGGGGAAGCGTCTCTGTCCGGGTAAAGGTGGCGGGTTCATGGCAGCCAGCTCAAATCCTTATCTACTGATGGCCACAGATCGAATAGAGATACTCCGTGGGCCAAACAAAGTTTCATTTGGTCACTGCCGGCGATGCGTCTTCTTGAATCCGTCCGTGTAACCGTTTTCGAAGGCCAGGTCCCAACTTTGCTGTTCGCCGGAGCCCTGCTGCTTGAAATACTTCTGAGCCATCATGTTCAAGTCAGCGTCCGTCGGCAACTTTGTCGCGGCCGGCGCCTCTTCTCCCGCTTTCTCCCCGATTGCATAAGCCGCCCGCTCCTCCGCAGTCCTGCCATGAGCCGCGCGATGAGTGTAAAACGCCGTCACGCCACACACGGCGAACGCCGCTACTGCTATCATCACAAAAAAACGCGCCGGGTTGAATTGTCTAGCCATTACCGTTGTACTCACGGGATGAACGCCTCTTTATTCACGACGTATGGCATCTTAGTCGGGTCGGCGCCGTAGTTGCCTTCCAGGACATCGATGAGGGCTTGGATGCAACGGCCAGCCATACCTTTGTCGGGATCGACCGAGAGCCGTGTGATTTGTGCGCCGCTGGCGAAATGATGAAATAGCCGGCAGCGATCCGTGATTTCCGGATCGAGCAGCGGCGAATCCGGCGGGAGCGGTTCTTTCTCGAACACGTCGAGCGCGGCGCCGGCGATCACTTTTTCTTTCAGTGCTTTGGCGAGCGCTTTCTCGTCCACGACTGGACCGCGTGAGCTATTCACCAAATACGCCGTCGGCTTCATCAGCTTGAGCGTCTTCTCGTTGATGAGGTGATAGGTCGGCTCGTCGGTTTCGCTCTCGCGCAACAGTGGCACGTGAATCGTGACGTAATCCGCGCCGCGTAGCGCTTCCTCGAATTCAACATATTTGATCCAGGTTTTCTCCTTTTGAATTCCACGCGCATGCCGCAGATCCATCAGCTCCTGGATGGAAGCGATGTACTTGTCATTATGATACGCCGGGTCGTAGCAGAGCATGTTCATGTCGAACCCGGAACATTTCTTGATCATCGCCAAACCGATGCGGCCGGTGCCGATGATGGCGATGGTCTTACCCGTAACTTCGTCGCCAAGAAACGGCAAGAACGGGTGCCACGACGGCCACTTCTGTTCCCGCACCAGGCGCTCACTCTGCCACATCTTGCGCGCCAGCATAGCGAGCATGAAAAAAGCGAACTCGGCGGTTGCTTCGGTGAGCACGTCGGCGGTGTTCGTGAATGGGACCTTGTACTTGTTTGCGTCGGCGCGATTGATGTTGTCGAAGCCGACGGCGATCTGCGCCACGACTTTGAGCATGCCCTTCCCTGCTTCGAAAACTTCGGCATCGATCGGATCGCGTAGGGTTGTGATCAATCCGTCGATGCCGCTCTTCACTTTCTCGATGATCAATTTTTTCGGCGGCGCCTCGGGGCCTTGGAAAACCTCAAGCTCGTAGCCGCGCTCGCGCAGACGGTTCTCGGCCGGGTCGCCGATGCGCGATGTTGCAAACACACGGAACCGTTTCCTGTCGCTCATAACTGAAAGAATGGAACGAGCATTTCAATCATGGGAAAAAGGCGCTGACGCGGCGGATAGCCATACGCCGCATCACCTCGTCAGACTGTATCGTGTCGAGGCGAAGCCGACACCGCCAAAGCAACCGTTTCGAGAGAAAATCCGATCACCCAGAAAATCGTCCGCACCACATGTGCGTTTTCCCATCGGCTCCAGATTTCTCGACCATTTGCGGGTGGAGTAGCGACGTTCCACGTCTCGAGCTGGTTGTTAACCGGTACATTGAAGACGAAAGTGATCGTGTAGCCTATCGCGATGGCGACGGTTGCGCCCAGCAGAACCTTAAATTCAGCTCTTTCACGCCCAGCACGCAATATGATCAACCAAACGATGGGCGCGGCAAGGGCGATCGTCGATAGCGCCGGAAGCGTGCGCAAATAGTTGATGTGAACGATCCGTTGGAACTGAATAAAGCTGGACGCATTCATCGCCGCGCGTGCAAACGAAGGCCCCAGCCAATCTCCGAAAAGAAGTCCTGCCATGAGACCCGAAGACACAACTGCAATCACTCGCGTTGTGCTTAAGACTCTCATGGCGGGATCCAGTTCTGTTCGACCTTCCAGTTTAGAGATTTTTCTTTGCCCATGTGCCGACGCGATCGAGAGCTTTCTCGATGTTCTCGATCGAGTTGGCCACACTGAAGCGCAAGTAGCCTTCGCCGAAATCACCGAAGGCGGTACCAGACAGTGCGGCGACACTGGCGTCGTCGAGCAACGCGTCCGCCAGTTTCTTCGAAGGCCAGCCGGTCTTCGTGATGTTGGGGAAAACGTAGAACGCACCTTTAGGCGAGCGGCACGAAAAACCTTTGATGTTGTTGAGGCCGGCGACCATAACGTCGCGACGTTTCTTAAACTCGGCGCACATCGTCTCAACCGATTCCTGCGGTCCGCGGAGCGCTTCGATACCGGCGACCTGCGTGAAGGTCGCGGTGCAGGAGTTGGAGTTCGTCATCAGACGGGCGACATGCTCCGCCAAATCTGCGCGCATCACGCCGTAGCCCATACGCCAGCCGGTCATCGCGTAAGTCTTGGAGAAGCCGTCGAGCAGGATGCAGCGCTTCTTTATTCCGTCCAGCGACATGATGGAATTGTGCTCACCCTCGAAGATGAGGCGGCTGTAGATCTCGTCGCTCAACACCATGATGTTGCGATCGCCGATTGCGCGTGCGATGCCCTTGATGTCGTCCTTTGTCAGCACGCCGCCCGTGGGGTTCTGCGGCGAATTCAAGATGATAAGCTTCGTACGATCGTTGATCAGTCCTTCGAGTTCGTCGACGTCGAGCCGGAAATCCATTTCCTCGCGCAACCGGATCGGCACGGCTTTCGCGCCGACGTAGTTGATCATTGATTCGTAGATGGGAAACCCTGGATTGGGGTAGATGACCTCATCCCCTTCTTCAACTAGCGCAAGGATGGTGAAGAAGATGATGGGCTTACCGCCGGGGACAACGATCACTTCTTCGGGTGTTGCGTTTACCCGGCGCGTCTCGCTGACGTATTGGGCGATGATCTCGCGCAACTGCGGCAAGCCCGCCGAAGGCCCGTAGTGCGTAAAGCCCTTGTGCAGGGCGTCGGTGGCCGCTCCGATGATGTTGCCCGGGGTATCGAAATCGGGCTCGCCGATCTCGAGATGGACAATGTCGCGGCCCTTTGCTTCCAGCGCGCGTGCTTTCACGAGAACTTCGAAGGCGGTCTCGGTGCCGAGACGCGCCATGCGCTTGGCGAGACGGAGTTCGCGGACCCTTGTCATTGCGGGTGAATCAAGCAGTTCCCGTCGTTTCTCTCAACTCTCAACCATCAGCTCTCAATTTTCTTCAGTCAGATCGACGTCCGTGCCAGTCCGCGATTTATCCAGCCGAATCTCACATCAGGATCCGTCAACTTCTTGTCACTTCTTACTTTCCGCCAACGGTACGGCAATGATCGCCGTCCCCTTAAGATCGGCGGTATTTTTGATCGTACCATCCGGCTGATAATGCCCTACGTAGGAATTGCCGATGACATGAAGGGCGCCGTTGGCAATCGCGCCGGTCGTCGGTTCGTCGAAGTCAGGGTGATGATGCGACTGCAACACCGTAAGATCTGCAATGCGCTTGCCTTTATCGGTTACCGCGATCTGGACGACGCGGCCAGGGTTCGTGCTGTTCTGGATTCCGATCAAATCGCCTTTATGCCAGTAAAGGCCATCGATCCCTCCCGTCGCAACCGTATCCGGCTGCGGTAATCTCGTCAGCTCGCCGGTGACTGTATCGACGCGCCCAATGCCAGTCGACAACGTCACGTACAATGTTCTATCAGCGCTGATCGCAATTCCATTCGCGCCCCTGACTGCCTCCGCGGCTCCGAACCGCGTGAGCGCTACGTCACCAGGTTTCTTCCGAAAGAGAGTGTTATTGATGGAATCGGTAACGTAAAGCGTGCCGTCGGGCGCGAGCGCGAGATCGTTGAGTTGCATTGCCTCCGGCGCAGCGAAACGATTCAGTAAGCGCCCAGTCTTAAGATCGTAAACAAAAACGGCGTTGCGGCGTTCCGTCTTCGCGCTTTCTTCAAAACCGTTGGTGCTGACCGCGTACAAATGTCCGCGCGTAGGATCGACAGTGAGTCCGAGAACCGCGTCAAGCTTATCGGATGGGCTGGAGAAATCGCGCGCCTGACCTTTTGCATCCGTCACGATGATCTTGCGTTGCGCAATGCTGCCGATGAAAAAGCGCCTACCCGCGGCGTCATACGCGATGCCCTCCGGAATGAGCTTCGGATCCTTAAGTCGAAAAGCGACGGGCGCGGCGGGTGTTTGCGCTTCTTCGTTCGCCAGATCCTTGCGGAGCGCTTGGAACTCAGCGTCATTCCACACCGTATCGAATCCGGTGTCGCGTACGGGAATGAGGCCGAGTTTGCGGCCCTTCAAGCTGCGCAGCAGCGTCAACGCGGCGTCGCGCTCACCGAGGTTTACGTGGACGATCGCCTCATAAAATACAAGCACACCATCACCGGAACGCTCTTTCCGCAGAGTCTGAATCCGCGCAAGACTTGCACGAGCCGCAATAGTCGCGTCGTCGTCCACCGCCTCGGCGGTGGTCAATCCGAGTAATGCACAAACAATCGCCAACAGGATGAAACGCGCGCCCTCACGCATTCAAATCTTGTCACTCGTCACCGGTCACTTGTCACTTCTTTTTGTCACTCGCTTGCCAAGTCGTAGCGCCTTGCGAAAGCTGGTTGTCATTCCGGCGACTACCGCATCGATTCGTTACCTCCGGCGAGACGACGCTGCGTCAGATCGACGTCCACGCCAGTCCGCGATTTATCCAGACAAATCTCACCCTGAAGATTTTTGGAAAGATTGTCTCGTCACTAGTCACTCAAGAACGAAGCAGTGCGCTGTGTTTGCGCCGATTTGGACGCGCATTTGTCCGGCCCGCTGCGATCAAGTGAAGAGACTCGGAAATGGAAATCAAAAGAAGTGGTTCACAGCCTTCCGGCAAGGGACCGGCAGACTATTTTACCGGTACAGTTCGCATTGACCCGCTATTCGAGGCAGCCGAATCGGCGCGCGTTCGTGGCGCGAGCGTCACGTTTGAGCCGGGTGCCCGGACCGCCTGGCATACACATCCACTCGGTCAGACGTTGATCGTCACGTCTGGCATTGGATGGGCGCAGTGTTGGGGCGGCCCAATCGAGGAAATCCGGCCAGGCGATTTCATCTGGTTTCCGCCCGGTGAGAGGCATTGGCACGGCGCTACGCCGACGACTGCGATGACTCATATCGCCATTCAGGAGGCGCTGAACGGCAAGCCGGTCGACTGGATGGAAAAAGTCAGCGACGAACAATACTGCAGAAGCTGGTAGTTGATTGTTGATATTGAGAGCCAGCGCCGTTTCCTACTTCGCGCGTTTGCCGTGTTTGATGATCAGGTCGACACGTTGCAGGAGGTCGATGTAACGCAGCACATCGCCCTTGACGGCGATGATATCGGCGAACTTACCTTCACTGATCGAGCCATAGTCTTTGTCTACTTTCATCATGACAGCGGGCCAATAGGTGGCGGCGCGAATCGCAGTCATCGAGTTGACGCCGAGATGATTGACCCACGCGTCGAGCTCGTGCCAGGTGGAGGTGTTGTGAAATTTCATCGGGATGCCGCTGTCGGTGCCGATGAGCAAGACCACGCCGGAGTCCTGTAGTTGCTTAAACTTGTGCCGGACCGTCTTGGCGCGCAGCGGTGTGATTTGGTAATAGGCGAGATGATTCGGGTGCGCGATCGAGCGCTTGATGTCTGCGGCGATGTCGGGAGGAATGCCGTCGTAGTTGGCTGGATCGTCCAGCGGCTCGGGATTGTCGACTAACGACTCGTAATTGATGAATCCTTCGATGGTCGGACACCAGAAAAGCGGGCCCAAACTCATTTTCGCAGTGCGCTCATGCAACGCGTTCAGGATGTCGTCGGGATAACCCGGTGCCGACGCGAGGCCCGTGTGCTCAAAGCAATCGACGCCGGCGGCGATTCCACGCCGAATTTCTTCCGGGCGATGTGCATGGGCGACGACAGGAAGTTTATGCGCGTGCGCTTCGTCGACGACGGCCTTCACCTCGTCCATCGTCATCTGGTCCTGGTCGATGAGCTTGATGATGTTGACTCCCGCGTCAGCGAGCTGTTTCACTTTAGCTTTGCCATCGGCCGCGCCTTTGACGCCCCAGCGAAAGTAATCGGTACCAGGATACGGCTCGTGTTGAATGAACGGACCGGCGATGTAAAGAGTAGGGCCGGGAATTTCACCGCGATTGATCCGGTCACGCAGACTAATGCTCTCCTTTAGCGGACCGCCGAGATCGCGAGCGCTGGTCACACCGGCCATGAGCAGTTGTCGTGCGGCCGCTGGCATGATCTCGCCACCGAGGCGCGGCGGATAGGTTTTGTCCCAGTACGCGTAATCACTGTGACCGAGTATCATGGTGTGG
>DASXSW010000708.1:0-5405 GCA_036505755.1 Binatia bacterium
TTGCCCCCGTCGTTGGAGCGCTGGATGACCTGCCCGAACCAGCTGGAGGACTGCGAGGCATACAGGCGGTTCGGATCGGCGGGAGATCCCTTGAGGTGATAGATCTCCCATCCCCCGAAGTGGGGACCGCTAATGTCCCACCGTTCGCGCTTTGCGTCCGATATGAGGATGAACGCGCCCTTGCGCGTGCCAACCAGTACTCTTACTCCGCTCATAACTTACTCCTTCCTGCTTTGCAGTTTTCGTATAACTTTTTTAGCTCGTCGCCATGCTATTCAGTGGGCAGTCCCACGATCTCCCTCACCGGCCGGACCTCGACGGTTCCGATGCGTGCCCCTGGAACCCGAGCAGCGACGCCGATCGCCTCTTCGAGATCCTTGGCATGGATCAGGAAGTAGCCGGCGATTTGCTCACGCGTCTCCACGAACGGACCGTCGGTCACGAAACTTTTGCCGTCGCGGACCCGAACGATCGCCGCCGTCGACGCCGGTTGCAGCGGCGAAGCACTCAGATATTTCCCGTCGGCGTGCAACTGGTGCGTCAGCTGGACAGATTCCTCAAGCATCTGTTGTCGCTTGGTCTCGCTGAACTTGCCGAAGGCCTCCTCGTCGTGGTGAACCAGCAACATGTATTTCATGATGTGTATATCTCCATCGATATAAGATAGTCGTTCGAGAGAGCGCAAAATCGACAACGGCGCTCTGCGGCCGACATCTCTGCCCTTGCCGTCTGATTTCAACAACTCAGCGATTGCTACACGGTCGGCAAGCCCGGGATATCGATTACCGGCCGCACCTCGACGGTGCCTTTGCGCGCCATGGGGATCCGTCCGGCAATGCCAATCGCCTCGTCGAGATTATTTGCCTCGATGAGGAAGTAGCCGCCCAATTGTTCCCGCGTCTCCGCGAATGGGCCATCGGTCACGAGCCGTTTGCCGTTGCGCACCCGGACACTGGTCGCCATCGATGTTGGATGCAACGGGTTGGCGGCCAGGTACTGCCCGTTCGAATGAATCTCTTGAGCGAGCTGCGTGGATTCCGCGTAGCACTCCTGCCGCTCGGCCTCGCTCAACGCTTGCTCATCTAAGTAAATCAACAACATGTACTTCATAGGGTGCCTTACCAGAGCCAATCCGCCGTCGTGAATCCACTACTCAATCGATGTTGAAACCTATTTCGCAACCACTTTATTGACGATTGTGCACAATGATCGTCAGCTCTTGTTTCGCTGCTTCTCTGAATTATGACGCGACACTAATCATCCATCCGACACCGAATCGGTCGGCAACCATACCGAAGCGCGGCGACCAGAAAGTCTTCGCCAGCGGCATCTGCACCTGACCGCCGTCCGCCAGAGCAGCAAATTTTCGGTCAGCCTCTGCTTCATTTGGCACCGTGAGTGAGAGAGAAAAACCTTGGAAGTTAGTTTGCCCCGTGCAGCGGCCGTCGGAAGCCATCACCGTTGAATCGCCAATCCGAAAGCTGACATGCATGATTTTATTCTCAGAACCCGGCGGAACCATTCCCGGTTGTTGGGGTTCAGGACTGTCCTTGAAGCGCATGAGCATGGTTACCTCGGCGCCGAGAGCTTTCTTGTAAAATTCGAGCGCCTCCTCGCAGCGGCCGTTGAAGAACAAATACACTTCGACTTTCATAACATCTCCTCCTATAGATTTGATTTATCGATAGTTTTACCGTTTGTTTCCCTTCGCCAACTGGCCGGTTTGCGCGCGAATGCGCTCTTCTTGCGCCCTCAGCTCGGGAGTGAACTCGGCACCGAAATCCTCGGCCTCAAATATCTGGCGAATTTCGACCTCAGCCTCCTCGTTATGGGGATTGGGACAGCGTTTCACCCACTCGATCGCCTCTTCCTTCGATTTACACTGCCAAATCCAAAACCCGGCGATCAGCTCCTTCGTCTCAGCGAACGGGCCATCGATCACGGTCCGCTTACTTCCAGAAAATCTGACGCGCGCGCCTTTGGAGCTCGGTTTTAACCCCTCGCCCGCGAGCATTACACCCGCTTTCGCGAGCTCTTCGTTGAACTTACCCATTTCGGTCAGGAGCCGCTCGCTTGGAATCACGCCTGCTTCCGAGTCCTTGTTGGCCTTAATCAAGATCATGAATCGCATTGTTTTTCCTCCCTTTTTGATTTGGAGCTGGGCTAGCTGAACCCAACTTGCCTTCACCCTGGCGCTCTGACATTAGCTAGTCGTTCGGCAGACGCCAAAATCGACAACTCTATTTCATCTCACCCAATTCAGCCAGCCGCCGCTCCAGAAAACGCCGTTCCGGCTCCTGCTCCGCAAGACTCAGAGCCCGTTCGTACGAAGCTCGGGCTTCGGCCATTCGCCCCAGCCGTCTGCACAGGTCCGCCCGCGCCGCATGAGCGAGATGGTAGTCCGAGAGATTACCGTCTCCCAAAATGGTATCGATCAACGCAAGCCCCGCAGCCGGACCGTCGCGCATCGCCACCGCCACCGCACGGTTCAGTTCGACCACGGGCGACGGCTCCGCGCGGGCCAGCAGGTCGTACAGCGCGACGATCTGGGCCCAGTCTGTACCGGCGGCGTTCGATGCGTTAGCATGCACGGCGGCGATCGCCGCTTGGATGGCGTATGGACCTACCTGGCGTGCGGCCAGCGCCCGTTCCACCAGCGCCAAACCCTCCACGATCTGATCTCGGTTCCAAAGCAAACGGTCCTGGTCATCAAGCAGGATCAATTCCCCGCTCGGCGATGTGCGCGCGGCGCGGCGCGAGTCGTGGAGCAGCATCAGCGCGAGCAGTCCCAGCGCCTCAGGCTCCGGTAGCAACTCGACAAGCAATCGGCCTAGGCTGATCGCTTCGCTTGAAAGATCGTGGCGCGTGAGGGCGGCACCGGATGATGCGTAGTATCCCTCATTGAACACGAGATAGACGACTCGAAGAACCGCATCGAGCCGATCCGGCAGATCGATCGCTGCGGGTACTTCATAAGGAATGCGCGCGTTGCGAATCTTTGCCTTGGCGCGCACGATCCGCTGCGCCACTGTGGGCGGCGATGAGAGAAAAGCCCGCGCAACCTCCTCGGTTGTGAGGCCGCAGACCTCGCGCAAGGTCATTGCCACTTGAGCGTCGGGCGACAGGGCTGGATGGCAGCAGGTGAAGATGAGACGCAATCGGTCGTCTTTGATGCTTTCGTCGTTCCACGCCTCGGGATCATCGGTGTCAGCCGCGAGTCGCCTGTCAATATCATCCGGCAGCGGCTCAAATCGGGTATGCCGGCGAATTGCGTCGATCGCCTTGAAACGACCTGTCGATACGAGCCAGGCGCGAGGATTGGCTGGCACACCGTCGCGTGGCCATTGCTCCAAAGCCGCCCTGAAAGCGTCGTGCAGCGCCTCCTCCGCGATATCGAAGTCGCCGAGCAGACGGATTAATGTGGCGAGAACATGGCGCGAGTCGGAGCGATAGACGGCGTCCACCTTGTTGCGCGCGTTTTCGGCCGCGGTCTCTAAGCCGGGTTGTGGGCTGCGATCCATGATTTTTTTGACTCTTGTTTCGGGTTAAGGTTGGAGGTAGCGACTCAGGGCGGAGAATCGGTTTCGCATTTTCTGCCAGTCTGATAGCGGTCTAAACATGCTTAATTCTCTCGCAATCGGTGCCAAAAGCAATGAGGGACTAAAGATCGGCAGCGAGGCGAGTTCCGTGAAAAAATGGAAGTCTTATCGAAGACATCGAACAGATTTTTATTCGCAACGCCGTGAACTGCTTGAACGTCTTGAACGATTTGAACGACGGTTATATCAGCGTGCAATAAGCAGTTTCTCGATCTGTGCAGTAACCCGTCGATCTTCGGGCTCGACGGCGCTTTCAAACACGGCTACCGGCTGTCCCGCCCGGTCGAGGAGGTACTTGTGAAAGTTCCAGCGTGGCGGCTTCCCTGTCCGCGCGGCGAGCTCATGGAAGAGCGGGTTGGCGTTTGCTCCGACGACGGACGTCTTCGCGAACATCGGGAACGTTACGCCGTAGTTCAACTGGCAGAACTGCGCGATTTGCTTGTTCGACCCCGGCTCCTGGCCGCCGAAATCGTTCGCTGGAAATCCCAGGACCATGAAACCTTTGTCGCGATAACGACGATATAGTTTTTCCAAGCCCTCGTACTGCGGTGTGTAACCGCATTCGCTCGCCGTGTTGACGATCAGCAGTACATTCCCTTGGAACTGGCAGAGCGAGACCGGCTCATCCTGCAGGTTCACGAGTTTGTGATCAAGGACAGATGTGCAAGTAGACTCCGCCGCGATGCTTGCCGCCGGAGCAGCGAATACCGCGAAGGCGGTGACGACCAATGCGTAGATCGATCGGACGACCATATTTTTCTCCTTTCCCTCGTTTCTACCACAGTTTTCACTCAAAGAATGAGCTTCCCGGAATTTTCTCGAATTCCAGTAATTCAGAGTCGAGGCCTGGACCCCGTCTCTTCGGCTGCCAATCGAGCAAAGCGTTTTTTCATTAGATCGATTTGAATGAGATATCGCTGCAGGCTATGAGTCCCACAAAGCTCACCCTGCGTTACCCGAAAGCCGCGCGCGGCGAAGGTCTCGCCTCTCTTCAATCCGCACAGATGAATCACCGCCGCCAGTTTTTGCTTTTGCGCCAGGCTGACCTTGGCCGTGCGACGTGCAGCCAGAGTATCGACGACGCTCTGGTGGAGGTACGCGGAGGTCATTTCGGCCGCATGGCTCGACAGAGTTCGAGCATAGAGGCTATTGAACCAGCAGGAACTCAGATCGTACCACGGACCTTCGGTCACAACCGTATGATTCCGGATGCAATACTTCCGGGCCTCGGCAAACGTTCCGTCGGTAATTTGAAACATGCCGAGCGCGCTTGAGGCCGGACGATAAATTTCAAAAGGGCTCCACGACCATTGCCAGCGCCAGTAGGTGCGGGCGACCGGATTGCCGTCACTCTCCACTTGAGCCAGCGCGGCGAGCAATTCAGGTGAAATAATGCTTGTAGAATGCTCCTCGAAAACTGCCCCGTAACTCTGCCAGGTAGAGGCGGGACTCTTTGATAAGGAGCCACTGATCGGGGCGAAGATCTCACCAGGCTTCCGTATAACCTGATAGATCAAGTTGAGCCCGAAGAACCCGGCTATTCCAAGAACGCAGCACCAGAGAATGGCTCCTTTCCACTGGAGCCCGGCGAAACGTCTGGACTTTCGCCTGAAATATCGAATGCCGCTATAAACGGTAGCCGTCACGTAAAACGATCAACCTTTCGGTTATTCTTCATCAAGGCTGCACTCTACTTAATTGAATGTCAATTAGCTGCAACAATCGCTTAATAACGAAGGCAAAAGAGGTGGTGAGTCGGCGAACGCCTCTTTCTAATTGACACTCTGGATAGACGATTGTAGAAAA
>DASXSW010000709.1:0-2935 GCA_036505755.1 Binatia bacterium
AATCCTGTTGCAGTTACTGGGCACGAAAGGAGAATCGGGCCAAAGCCTCAAAGAGAAATTGGCGCAAGCCGAATCGGCGGCGATGGACAGGGATCGACAGAATCCAATCTTCTGGGCGCTGGCTGCGTCCGTCGACAGCATGCTGCTGCGCCATTTAGCACGTGGCAATTTACATGATCATGTCAAAGAGCTCGTCGATTCCTACCTCGCGGCGCGGAAACGCGATGGATCGCCAAAGGAACTGCTCTCGGTCGCTGAACAGCTCGAGTTCCTATCAGACACGCTGGTCTTTGTCAGGGAACCCGCAAAGAAGAAACGACTGCAATCCGCGCTGGCGAAAATTCGCCAGGAATTAGTTAAGTCGGCACAAACATCCCCATGATGATTGCAGAGCGTTGAGCAGAATACCGGCAACGCGAAACTCTCCCGCCGGACAGAATGGCTTCATCAATCGTGATGCTCTTTGGTCAGGTGTTCGGACGCTAACGTTCGCCATTGACCGTCTTGTAGGGGCGGGTTTGAAACCCGCCCCTACCTTCTAATTCGAGTATATCGGTCGCAGTATTGGCGGGAACGGCTTTACTAACATTTCGCGAGCCGCAACACTACGCGGGCTTTTCACTCGGCCCGCGGTAACGCCAGCGCAAAAGCCGGCGCTCGATCGCTTCCGCGCAAAAGAAAAGAATCAGGACAAAGGCCATAATGAGAAAGATCAGGCCAATGGTGAGCGCCGCGTTATAAGTGCTCTGGGCGAACTGCAGCAGATAACCCAAGCCTCTTGTCGCAGCGACAAATTCACCGACGCAAGCGCCGGTAAAAGCGAACCCGACGGCAATCTTGAGGCTGCCAAGCACCCAGGCCGTCACCGAGGGAACATACACTTCTCGCAGCAAGACCATGCGTCCGCCGCCGAGAGTTTTTACGCGATCGACCAGAAGTGGGTTGACGTCTTTAATGCCGTTGTAGACGGCGAAAAAGATCAGGACGGCAACGAGAACCACAGCCAGCGCGATCTTGGACGGGATTTCGATGCCGAGCCAAATGACAAAGAGCGGTGCGAGAATCACGCGGGGTATGGCATTTAGAAGCAGCATGATCGGTTCGAGCACGTCGGCGACCCACGAGACCAATGCTGCGGCGAAGCCGAGAAAGATCCCGAGAACGAGCCCGATCGCGAGCCCCACCAGCGATGCAAAAAACGTAGCTTCCAGATGACTGAAAATTGTTCCTTCGCTGAACAGCGAAAAGACAACACGCAAAACTGCGGTCGGGGCGGGAACATAGAAGGGATTGATGATGCCCGCGCGCGATAGCACTTCCCAGACAATCACGAGCATGAAAAGCGAAAAGAAGCGCCGAGCGCCGGTTTTTTTGATATCCGTGGTCATTTCCGCGCCTCGACCTCGGGTGAATTCATCGTATCCGACAGGTCATTCCAAAGCCGTTCGAGAAGCGGCGTGAAACTTGGATGCTTGCGGGTGGCAAAAATATCCCGCGGACGGGGAATCGATACATCATAAGAAGCCAAGACCCGCGCCCTCGGCCCCTGCGAAAGCAGATAGACCGTGTCGGACACGGTCAATGCCTCTTCCAAATCGTGAGTGACCAGGAGCACGCTCAGATGCTCCCGTTCCACCCAATTCAAAAGTTCCTGGGTAATGCGCGTCCGCACGATCGCGTCCAGCGAAGCGAACGGCTCGTCCATCAGCAGCAGCTTCGGTTTTATGGCGAGGATCTGGGCGATGGCGACGCGCTTTCTCTGGCCGCCGGAAAGCTGGTGGGGAAACCGCCCGCCGAAACCCTCCAGCCCGAGCCGCGCGAGCCATCCGTCGGCCTCGGTTAGCGCGGCATCCTTTGAAAATTTTCGGATACGCAGCCCGAGGGCGACATTTTCACGAGCGGTGCGCCAGGGCAGCAGCGCGTCGTCTTGAAAGAGAAAGCCGAGGGCAGCGTCGCCATCGCTCAATTCCACACTGCCTGAGCGAGGGATCAAGAGACCGTTGACGGCGCGCAGGATGCTCGTCTTGCCGGAACCCGACGGTCCGACGAGACTTACGAACTGGCCCGCGGCAACTTCGAGGTTGACTCCTTCGATGATGAGTTCTTGGCCATAACCCAATTCGAGATCGCGGACGCGAAGCACTTAACTTCCGACTATCGTAAGATCGAGCAGAGGTTTGTAATCGACCGTTGGGGCCAACAGACCTGCCGCCTTGTGCGCATCCGCCACCCGATTGGTTGCGGCGACGTCGATCTTGACGTTGTCAGGATAGAGGGACCGCCGATAGCGCTCCAGAATCGTTGCCAGCCGATCTCGATTACCGCCGGTGATCAATTCCTTTGGCAGCGCAGCAACAGCCTCTTTGACTGGGATCGAACGGGTGTCGCGCAAGCCCCTGGCGAGTGCGCGCGCGAGCCGAGCCATCTCGTCTTTGCGCCGCTCGCGCTCCTCGACGCGCACCGCCACGCCCATGAACTCGTACGCCCCGCCGAGATATCGGTTTGCCTCCTCGATATCCATGGCATTCACGATCACACCACCGCCCGCTTCGGTAATGAGCGATAATGCCGGCTCCTGCACCATGCCGGCGTCGACTTGGCCAAGCCGGAGCGCGTCAAGAAGATTGGTGCCGATCGTTGCAAAGCGCACTCGATTGGGATCGGCGCCGGCTCGCCTCATTAGAAAAAGCACCAAAATGTGATCCGCGTTGCCCAACGCGGAAATACCGACGGTGCGATTTTCCAGATCCTTTAGGCTGCGAACCTCTTTGGCCGTCTTTGGCCCGCTGGCGAGAGCAAACAGCGGCAATCTGCCGGTGGAGGCGAAGCGGGAGATCTTCGCGCCGTGAGCATAGGCCTGCAGCGCCACATCGAATGACGTCCCGGCGTAGTCCACCGAGCCGCCGACGAGAGCCTGCATGGCCACATTGCCGCC
>DASXSW010000710.1:0-6893 GCA_036505755.1 Binatia bacterium
CACAGCTTTTCTTCGACTTGGTGCGAAAAAACTTAGACCTCAAATCCGAAGCGATTTGAACGGCTTGAACTATTTCAACGTTTTGAACGGGCCGCAGTCATTCTTCATCAAGAAGTTTGCAGTAATAGCGCCAGTTGGAACCGGCATGCACCGACTGGCTACTGCCGCCGCGCGACCTGCCGACCAGGAAGTCGATATCTTCCTGCGGGATCGGCTCCGGCGTGCCAAGCAGATTGGCTTGGTAATTGATTACCGCGGCATCGTTTAATTTGATCGCCGTCAAGGTTGCATCCTCGATGTTCGGCCCGGCACTGGTGATCCCGTGCCCACGCATGAGACACGCCGGCTTGTCGCCCATCGCTCGGGCGAATTCTTCGCCGAGTTTTTCGTTCGATACCGTGATGCTGCGTGGATAGGTCGCCAGACCCTCGACCAGCAAGCGCAAGCCCGAAGGATCGTAGGCACCGTACAAAGGTTGCAACGGCTTGTTGCAGATCGTAAATAGCACGACGGTCAGCGGGTGAACGTGCACAACGCACTGCACGTCCGCCCGCGTCTTGTAGAGCCAGGTGTGGATGAACACTTCTTGCGGCACATCCAGGCCATCGTCGCCAACGATCTTCTTGCCGTTGAAATCGACCGTGATAATGTCGCGCGCCGACACGAAACGTAAGCCGGACTCCTCCGGCCCGCGCGCTTTGATCAGCACTCGTTCTTCGCCCGGCACCCGCGCGCTCACGTGGCCGCTCGGCTCTTTGGTCAAATTGAGCTTGCCGAGCATCCGGCAGGACTGGGCAACCTGCTCACGCAGTTTGGGTAGATCAGCCATAAAGTTATTCCTTTGCTAAAAGTAAATTTAGATTTAACGAACGATAAAGCGTGTGGATCATAATCTCGCCGTGGGGCTAAGGCAAGCGAAGAATTACCACTCGCGTCCTATAGGCGCGGACAGAATGAAGTTACGTACTGGTTCTTGATGGAGTGAAGACGAAACTCAAAACCCGAAACGCGAAGCTCAGCCCTGAAAATCCGCGCCCCAGGTTAAGCACTCCTGCGCCTAACCTGGACAGGCTATTCGTTGACCGCGCGCGGCGCTCGATCTTCTGTGCTTTGAGCGATCGATTCCAGGAGATGAGTATCGATGAAAGGATTTTGCGCCGGATCGCGGATGATGCCCATCGGGTCTTGGCCTTGTTGCACTTTCTTCATCTCGCGAAACATCACTTCGCGTAGCATGATGATGCCCCGGTCCGACGAAGTCAGGCGTTCGCGCGTGCGATCCGCAATCGGACCCTGGGTTTCCCACGCCATGTGATCTTGCGCCTGTACCATGTCCATGCGGAACTTCGTGTAGGGATGAATCGCGTCGGGCGGGTTTTTGTACGGCTTGATATACTCCACCGGCGGTTCGTCGTGCTCGACGATCTCGCCATTTTCGCTCGGAAAAAATCGCACGAAATAGACTTTCGTGTGCGTGTCGTCCATCGGCACGCGGATCTGCCCAACGTTTCCCTGGCGTAAAATATTAGGAAAGATGACCGGATGTTCGTCGACCATACCATTCTTATAAGTACGGCGCTTCATCAAACCGTAGGAAGTTTCATAAAAATCGAATTCCTGGACATCGTCGGTCAACCCACGTGTGGTGTTTTGGATCGCCCGGCCGCGATTGGCGGTCTCTTGGTGGAGAATCTGCAGGTGCGCGGGGTCCATCGAATTCTCCATCGCCTGGAACCAATTACAATCGAGTTGCGGTTGAATAAAAATCTTTCGATGTCCGTCTTTTCTGAACCAGATATCGAAATTGGCGATCAGCGGTGCCGGCTGTGGACCCATGTACGCCCAGTAAAGCCCGACCAACTTTTGTACCGGATAGGATTTTTGCTTCACGGTCAGGTGGAACTTGCTCTCGGCGGGCTCTGCTGGAGTTTCCAGGCAATTACCCTTGGTGTCGTAAAGAAAGCCATGGTAGGGGCAGGCAATGCCGCGCTCTTCGACACGACCGTAGCAGAGCGACGCGCCGCGGTGCGAGCAGCGATCGTCGAGCAATCCAATTCGACCTCTCTTGTCGCGAAACAAAACCAGCGTCTCACCGAGGATTCGCACGATTTGCGTGGGGTTCTCAGCGGTGAGTTCGCTGGCAACTCCAACAGGAAACCAATACCGGCGTAACAAGTCTCCCGCTTGAGTTCCCGGTCCAACGCGCGTTAGTGTTTCGTTCTCTTCTCTCGTAAGCATGGCGCGAATCCTCCGCTATCGATCTTGATTTACCACTGGCACATTTTTTTGCCCAGCGAACTCAATAATAATCAGGAGCCCCGACCTATGCAAGAACTTCCTAGAAAAAAATCTTTTAAAATCAATTACTTATGTTAGGTATGGAATTTTCATGTGTTAATCGTCAGGGGCAAAAGGAAGGAGCACGTAGGCGGAAATTCTAGCTGACAGCCAATTTGTCGGAGCCCTGAATAAATTCCCAGGCTCTGAAATGGGGCGGGGTTGAGGCTTACCGCGAATCCGCAGCGGGACTAAACAACGGAGTCGAAACGGCTTGGATTTCGAACAGAAATTTCACGCGACAGCAATCCGAATTTTTCTAAGAAGCGACTTTGCTTGGTTGTTCGTCGCCCAGGTGTCGGCGGTAAAGACCGATGCGTTCGTTGATCACACCTAAGTCGATCAGCTGATTTTTTGCCGGGTCGCGGATCAGGCCCATCGGCTCAAAGCCCTGCTGTACTCGTTCGATCTGCTCTTTGAGCAGCTTGCGCAGCACGATGATTCCTTCATCGCCGACGCCGATATGTTCCCGAGTACGGTCGGTGACTGGACCCTGGGTTTCCCAGGCCATCGAGTCCTGCGCCGAGACCATGTTCATTTTGTATTCACGCGGGCCGGTCTTCAGTGGCGTGAAGCGAAACGGCACAGGCGCGTCGGCCGGAGACCTGGCGGATTCGGATGGCACGAAATTCACGCGAAAGACCTGCGTGTGATGATCGTCCACGGGCACACGGATCTGCAAGTTGTGCCGATGCCCATTGCCCTCATCATAGGGCGCCACGTGGCGCAACACTGTGGGAAACAGCAGAGGATGTTCATCGACAGCGGGCTCCGCTCCGGTTGCCAGCGGTAAAGTGGTCCGGCGCTTTTTGATACCGAACTCAAAAACGATGAATTCGTGTTTCTCGGCGTATTTTTTTACCCGCGGCGCGAGATGCGCCGTGTCGCCGTGCAGCCAATAAAGATGCGACGGGTCCACGGAGTTTTCCATCGGCTGCAGCCAGTTGCAGTCGATAATCGATTCCTTGACGATCCAGCGTTTGCCGTGTTCCCACACCAACACATCCCAGCGCGGCAAGAGCGGCGCCGGCGCCGGCCCGAGATAGGCGTAGATGAGCCCTCCTAAATACTCCACCGGATAGGCAACGTGCTTGATCCGATCTTTGAACGTGCTGTCGACAGGCTCCGCCGGTTGTTCGAGACATCTGCCGGTGCAATCGAACTTCCAACCGTGGTATGGGCAGCGGATTCCTTGCTCGTCGACTCGGCCGTACGCGAGCGAAGCCGAGCGATGCGGGCAGTGCTCGCCGACCAGTCCATAGCGACCATTCGTGTCGCGATAGACGACCAACTCCTCGCCGAGAATTTTAACCGCTTTGATCGGTTTCTCTTCGCTGAACTCCGCGGCGGCGGCCACCGGATGCCAATATCGGCGCAAGAGCTCGCCACACGGCGTGCCGCGGCTTACTTGAGTCAAGAATTCATTTTCTTCGCGTGTGAGCATAATTGATTACACGGTCTCAAAAACAAATTCCTTCTCTGTGTTGTTGTACTATTATGCTGGAAAATTTCCGCGCCTTGCGCAATTTTTCGCGAATCAATCTGGAATTTACTCGCGCCAAGACGCCAAGAACGCAAAGTGACGGGCTTGTCATCCGAGCAAAATGCTAGCGATCTAAGAAAGATTTCTCCCTTTGGTCGAAATGACAAAGCTTTTTTCTTGGCGGCCTTTGCGCCTTTGCGCGAGACATTCCGATTTGGTTGCGGCGCAGCCGGCTAGGACCTTTGTGGCTAAGTATTTTGTTCCTATTTCTTATTCAACATCTGCTCGTAACCGAGCTTTTCCAGCATTTCCAAACCGGAATGGCCTTTGCGAATTCCCGCGGCCATTTCCTGTTCTTTCTGATAAATTGCTTCCGCCGCCGTTACGACATCTTCTTCCTTTTCCTTTGGAATGATCACCACGCCGCTGCCGTCCGCGATCACCAAATCTCCCGGGTGGCACTGCACGCCGCCAAACTGAATTTCCTGATTGAACGACTCTTGCATGATGCGCCCGCGCGCCGTCATCGGCACCACGCCCCGGGCATACACAGGAAAGTTGAGCTCGCGCGCTTCATCAATGTCGCGGCAAGCGCCGTCGATGACGACGCCGCTCACACCTTTTAGTCTCGCAGAGAGCGCCAGCAGCCCGCCCCAACAGGAAAATTGCAACTGTCCGCCGTTATCGATAACAATGATGTCGCCTGGCTTTGCCGCTTCGATGGGTGCTGTGCCGAGGTGCTGCGTTGGTTGCTGTAATCCGGCGGGCTTGATTTTCATCGTCACCGCCCGCCCGACGATGCGGGGGCATTGCCAGAGCGGCCCGATCCCCCATGTCGCGCCTTTCAGCGCTAGGCTGTCCAGCGCATCCGAAACCGCGCAGGTGTCGAGCTTCGCCAGTCTTCCGATAATCGCTTCGCGCGTCATTCAACCGCTCTTCACGGCTATGCTCTTGGAACCCGAAACTCGAGACTCGGAACAATTCTTACTGCCAGTACGCGAACCCCATGCCGCAGCCGGTCGCCGCGGGCGAGCGATAGGTGGTCACGTATTCAAAATACTTCAGTTCGCGGTCCTCCATTGCGCCCGCCAGAGCCACCCAATTGAGGATCTCTGAAGTCCCACCCCACAATCTTTCCCGTGGCAATCGAAACAACGTCTCAGGCTTCTTATTCTTCAATCCGTCGATGGTCATCGCATCGATCTCCTCGTCGATAACCACGTGGCTCAGCCCGCCGGATGCCATGAGAGCCACGCGCTTGTCGCTATTCCAGGACTCGATCGCTTTACGTACCGCCTGGCCGAAAGCATAGCATCGTTTGGGCGTCGGCTGATTCGGTGGATAGTACGTATTCACCATCACAGGCACCATGGGCAGTCTGTTCCCAGGCAGCACGCGTCGGTAGAGAAAACTAAACGCGTGACCGACGCCGATTTCTTCGCGCAACTTGTTGCAGCGCGCGATGTCGAACTCGGCATCGACCAATGAACGAATCAAATGATTCGCCAAATCAGGCGCTGTCTCATATTCACTCGCCGTCTCCGCCCAGCCCTGGCGCTCCGCGTCCTTCCACCCCGAAGATCGTAGTTTGTTATCCTTGACGACAGGCAGCGACTTGCCGTGGTAGATAGCGAACGTCGGCATGTTCTCATCGTGGAATTGCTCGTGTTGATCGTCGCCGAAAACAACCACCACGTCGACGTTAGCCTTCTGCAGGGCGTCGCCCAGATTTTTTACCCCTTTCAGACAAGCTTCATCACGCTCGCGAAACTTCTCCGGCGTAAGCTCCGCTGCTAGCCCCGGCTTCGCCCGCTTGACCAGGGCTGGATAGTCGAGCCGTGGATCGGTCTCGTCCTTTTTTAACAGGTGAGCCCAATCCTTGGCGCGTATGCTCAATTGTGGGCTATGTGACGTTCCGATACCTATTACAATTTGTGCCATAATTGCCTCCCTATCGCTTCGCCTTTGCGTGTACAATCGCGAGCAGATGGTATGTCTGAGTGTCTATCGGGAAAAGACCAGCGGTGTCAAGTTCGGATAAAATTGAAGGATTTCCACGCAAAAGTACAGCACTTCTACGTCTCGCCGATTTTCTCAGGTCAGTTTTTTACCTTTACGATCCTAACCACGACTTCACTGATGACTTTGCTACCGCTTGATGATCGGGATTTTCTTCATCCTCAGCCCAGCGCGCAGGATTGTTGACGATGTAATCCCGAATACGCTCCAATGACCGGTCGTCACGGATGACGTGCTCGTAATAATTGCGTTGCCACGCGAAGTCTGAGTTCACCGTTCGCCGAATCAGGCGCGTCGAAACGGACTTATATGTGCGCACGATTTCCCCTAACGTAGGGGCGCGATTCATCGCGCCCTCTTGGGCCGGCGTCGACTGATGGGGCGCAATGAATTGCGCCCCTACGCGGATGATTCCGTGGATGTGATTAGGCATGACGATAAATGCATCAAGGGACATATCGGCAAACCTTGTGGGCAACTCCTCCCATGCCGACCGCACGTTCCGCCCAATGTCGTTCAGTCGCATCTCGCAGTCCGTTACCCAACCGAACAGACATTCCCGGCCGCGCGTGCAAACAGTTACGAAATACGCTCCCGCCTGCTTGTAATCGTATCCTTTGAGGCGGATTGATCGGCGGTGCTTCATAGCGACATTGTTTCTCAGCAGCAACGTTCTAGTTATCTCCGCATAAACACAATTCTACTTCTTCTTCGGCAAAAGAATGTCTTTCAGTTGTGCCACGGTTGCCGGCTTGAGCTCGTAAAGACTCGCCAAAGTCTTCGCTATTGCCGGTCCATCAACCGGATTGATGTCGAGCTGCGATCGATTTGCTTCGGCGACGAGATCACGATCCTTTAACGCGCTAATAAAGGCCCGCTGCAACAGTTCGAGCCGGTCCTTGGCTATACCCGGCGGCAAGGAAAATGGAAATTGCACGACGTGGACATTGTCCGCGACTTTCAGCAATTCGCGCGCTTCCTCTGTCTTGGCGTAGTCGATCGCCAAGGGAATACGCCGGTATTTGGCATGGGATTTGAGCGACGCTTGTAAAAC